>JBILYJ010000090.1:0-14390 GCA_044377795.1 Reyranella sp.
CGCCGGCGGCTGGCTGGCCACGCGCTTCGGCATCCCGCGCATGATGATGACCGGCCAGCTGCTGCAGATCGCGAGCCTGTTCCTGCTCTCGGCGCTCGATCCGGCGTGGAGCCCCGTCCTCTCCGTTGCCTGGGTCGTCGTGGCGCAGGGCCTGGCCGGGCTCGCCAAGGACTTCACCAAGACCGCCTCCAAGTCGGCCATCAAGGCCACGGCGGGAGAGGGCGCGGGCCGTCTCTTCAAGTGGGTGGCGTGGTTCACCGGTTCGAAGAACGCCATGAAAGGCCTGGGCTTCTTCGTCGGCGGCCTGCTGCTCGAGGCGGTCGGGTTCCGCACGGCGCTCTGGCTGATGGCAGGAGCGCTGCTTCTCGTTCTCCTGGCCGGGTTGCTGCTGCTGCCGCGCGAGCTGGGCAAGGCCAAGGCCTCGAAGACGATGCGCGAGCTGTTCGCCAAGTCGGCGGGCGTCAATCTGCTGGCGGCCGCGCGCGTCTTCATGTTCGGGGCGCGCGACGTCTGGTTCGTCGTCGGCCTGCCGGTCTTCCTCTACGCCTCGGGCTGGCGCTTCGTGGAGGTGGGTGCGTTCCTCGCCGCCTGGACAATTGCCTATGGCGGACTACAGGCCGTGGCGCCCGCCCTGGTGCCGCGCAGTGCGGACGGGCTCAGCCGTGAAGTGCCGGGCGCGCGCCTGTGGGCGGGTCTCCTGCTTGCCGTGCCGCTGGCGATCGCTCTCGTCCTGAACGGTCCGCTCGACCTGCGCCCCGATCTCGTCGTCGTGGTGGGACTGGCGATCTTCGCCCTGCCGTTCGCCGTCAACTCCTCGCTGCATTCGTATCTGATCCTGGCCTATGCCGGATCGGAGAAGGCCGCCGAGGACGTCGGCTTCTACTACGCCGCCAACGCCTGCGGCCGGCTCGCCGGCACGCTCCTCTCCGGACTCTTCTATCAGTGGGGCGGCATCGGGTTCTGCCTCGGCGGCTCGGCGGCGATGCTGCTGGCCTGCTGGATCATCACCTTCCTGCTGCCGGCTCATCGGGGCGACGTTCGCACTGTCGGGCGCACGGCCTGAGCCGGTCGAACCGGCGCGGCCTTGCGCTGGCGCAAGGCGCGACGGCTGGCGCTGTGCCTTCTTCACGACCGGCAGGCCGCCCATGCCCGGAGTGAAGACATGCCATCCAGTATCCCGCTCGGACCCCTCAGGGCGCCCACGCGCCACCTGTTCTTCACCGGCAAGGGCGGTGTCGGGAAGACGACGCTCGCCTGCGCCACAGCCCTCGCGCTCGCCGATCGTGGGAGATCGGTTCTCCTGATCAGCACCGACCCGGCGTCGAACCTCGACGAGATGTTCGCCACGACGCTGTCGAATGCGCCGCGGCAGGTGCCCGGCGCACCCCGACTGTCGGCGATGAACATCGATCCCGAGGCCGCGGCGGAGGCCTATCGGCAGCGCGTCCTGGAACAGCTCGGGGCGGGGGCCACAGAGGCCGAACGTGCCGCGGTGCGCGAACAGCTCTCCGGAGCCTGCACGACGGAGATCGCGGCCTTCGACGAGTTCGTGGGCTTGCTGGCCACCCGAGCCGAGGCGTTCGATCACGTCGTGTTCGATACCGCGCCCACCGGCCACACGCTGCGCCTGCTCAGCCTGCCTCGCGCCTGGACCGGGTTCCTGAAGGGAAACGACCGCGGTGCCTCGTGCCTCGGCCCGCATTCCGGCCTCAAGATGCAGGAGGAGCGGTTCCAGACGGCGCTCGCCACGTTGGGCGATGCGCAGAGCACGACCATCGTGCTGGTCACTCGTCCCGATCGCGGCGCCATGCGCGAGGCCGCGCGAACCAGTGCCGAGCTTCGGGCGCTCGGGCTCGCCAACCAGTGCCTGGCGATCAACGGAGTCTTTGCGGCGACGGACCCCGGCGATGCGGTGGCGCGATCGATCGAGGCGCTCGGCCGCCAGGTCCTCGACGATCTGCCGGAATCCCTTCGCACGCTGCCGCAGGACCGGATTCCGCTGCGGTCCTTCGACATGGTCGGACTGGATGCGCTGCGACAGGTGCTCGGCGGCGAGCCGGAACGTTCCGTCGACGCCGTCGCGGATGAGCTACCGGCGGCCCCCGCAATCCCCGGGTTGGGCCGGCTGGTCGACGAACTCGCATCGGCGGGCCGCGGGCTGATCATGGTCATGGGCAAGGGCGGCGTCGGAAAGACCACCATCGCCGCCGCGCTGGCGGTGGGTCTGGTGAAGCGCGGACACGGCGTTCACCTCAGCACGACCGATCCTGCCGCCCATGTCGCGTCGACGCTCGGCGCGACGATGGACGGCCTTCGGGTCGACCGTATCGATCCGCGCGAGGAAACGCAGCGCTACATCGCCAAGGTCATGGCTTCCCGCGCGGCTGATCTCGACGAGGCCGGCCTCGCGTTGCTGCGCGAAGACCTCGCCTCGCCCTGCACGGAGGAGGTCGCGGTCTTCCATGCCTTCTCGCGCATCGTGATGGAGGCGCGCAGCGCCTTCGTCGTGCTCGATACCGCACCGACCGGCCACACGCTGCTGCTGATGGACGCCGCCGGCGCCTACCATCGCGAAATGACACGGAACATCGGCACCCACGCCCAGGGCCGGGTCGTGACGCCGCTCATGCGGCTGCAGGATCCCGACTACTCGCGCATCATCCTCGTGTCCCTCCCGGAAACCACGCCGGTGTCGGAAGCTGCGGCGCTACAGGAGGATCTGCGTCGTGCGCACATCGAGCCCTACGCATGGGTCATCAATCGAAGTCTGCTGGGAAGCGGCACGCACGATCCGCTGCTCGTCAGGCGTCTGCACGGCGAGCGCGCGCAGATCGCAAGGGTCCAGCAGGGCCTCGCCCGGCGGCTGTACATGCTGCCCTGGCAGGCGAGCCCGCCCGAAGGGCTCGCGGCGCTGGCAAGCCTGGTGGTCTAGCGGCCTGGCGAGGACCTTCCCAACCGAAGGATGATCTGGATCAACGACGCTCGCCCGGCGATCGGATGTCATGCCGATCATCGCCATCGCTTTTCCTGATGGAGTCTTTATGACGACAGCCGTTTTCCGCGTCCCGCTCGTGGCCTCGCACGACTACGACGTCCTTCGGGAACTCGTCCGTGAGGCCCCGGCCACTCACCATGCATGGGCAGAGCTGTACCGAAGGCGTACCGCCGAAGAACGCCACGCGGGCCACGTCATCCACGAAATCCACGTCGACCCGCACCGGTTCGCCGATCATGCCCGCCGGAACGGATACGAGACGAGCCTGGAGACACTGGGGCGCTTCCTCGAAGATATCGATCCGCACCGGAACGACCCAACACCCGCGATGACAGGGTGAGACGCTCCCGGGACGCAATGGTATTTCTATATTTCTGGAAATACAGTTGACTCGCGCCAACGGCATCCTATCTTTCACTCATGAAGCTCGACGATGCCGCCGCCCGCCTCGAAGCGCTGGGCAATCCCACCCGGCTGAAGATCTATCGCGCCCTGGTGCGCGCCGGTGCCGAAGGCATGCCGGTCGGCCGCCTCCAGACCAAGCTCGACGTCGCGGCCTCGACCCTGTCGCATCACATCAAGTCGCTGGTGATCGTCGGTCTCGTCACGCAGGTGCGGGAAGGCGCGACCCTGGTCTGCCACGCCAACTATGAGCTGATGCACGAACTCCTCGCCTACATGGCCGAGGAATGCTGCGCCGACGGCGTCCACCCGGCCGCAGGGAAGACATGCGTCGCCTAGATGACGATTTTGTTGCGTCTCATCTTTCCAACATTCTAGAAGAATAGGAGAGTTAACATGCCTGATTCGATCACCCCTCCGAAGAAGAAGGTCGCCGTGATCGGCGCCGGTCCCGTGGGCCTCGCCGCGGCGGCGCATCTGCTGGAACGCGGGCTGGAGCCCGTTGTCATCGAAGCCGGCCCGACGGTCGGCCATGCGGTGCGCCAGTGGGGCCATGTCCGCATGTTCTCGCCCTGGGAATACAATATCGACAAGGCCGCTGAACGGCTGCTCTCCGAAGCGGGCTGGAACCGGCCGCAGCCGGACCACTATCCGACCGGCGCCGAGCTGGCGGAGCAGTATCTCGAGCCGCTGGCGACCCGCACGCCGCTCAAGCACCACATCCGGACCCGGAGCATGGTGACGGCGATCGGCCGCGTCGGCTTCGACAAGGTGAAGACACGCGGCCGCGACGCCGCGCCCTTCGAGATCCGTTACCAGAACGGCAAGGGACCGGAGGTGCTGCGCGCCGACGCTGTCATCGATGCCACGGGCACCTGGTTCTCGCCCAATCCGGCCGGTGCCAACGGCCTGCCCGCTCTCGGCGAGCGCGAGACGCAGGACCGCATCGCCTACGGCATGCCCGACGTGCTGGGCCGCGACCGGCCGCGCTATGCCGGCCGCTGCGTGGCCGTGCTGGGCGGCGGCCATTCCGCCGTCGGCACCTTGCTCGACCTCGCGAAACTGAAGGAGCAGGAGCCCGCCACGCAGATCGTCTGGCTGCTGCGCGGCGAGACTCCGGAGAAGTCGTTCGGCGGCGGCGCGGCCGACCAGCTCTCGGCGCGCGGCGCGCTGGGCACCGCCTTCGCCGCCCTGGTGGCGAGCGGCAGCCTCACGATCGAGAGCGGCTTCCGCGTGAATCGCATCGCGCGCGAGGGCGGCCGGATCGTCGTCGCGGGCGCGGGCTGCCCCGGCCGCCACGTCGCGGTCGACGAGCTGGTGGTCTCGACCGGCTTCCGGCCCGACCTCGACTTTCTGCGCGAGATCCGGCTCTCGCTCGATCCGGCGCTGGAATGCCCGCCGGCGCTGGCGCCGCTGATCGATCCCAACGAACACAGCTGCGGCTCGGTGCGCCCGCATGGCGCGCGCGAGCTCGCGCAGCCCGAGGCGGGCTTCTACTTCGCCGGCATGAAGTCGTACGGACGCGCGCCGACCTTCCTGATGATGACGGGCTACGAGCAGGTCCGCTCGATCGCCGCCGAACTGGCGGGCGACCATGACGCTGCCCGACGGGTCGAGCTGGTGCTGCCCGAGACCGGTGTCTGCAACGGCGCGCCCGTATCCGCCACGCCTGCGACGGCGGCGGGTTGCTGTCCGCCTGCCAAGCCGGCGCCCGCGGCCTCCGGCTGCTGCGCCGGTCCCAAAGCCTCCTGATGGATCGCCGCCGGCTTTCGACGATCATCGTACTGGGGACGGCGCAGACCCTGGCCTGGGGCTCGACCTACTATCTGCCGGCGGTGCTGGCGGATGAGATGGCGCGCGACATCGGCATCTCGACCAACCTGTTCTTCGGCACCTTCTCGGCCGCGCTGATCATCTCCGCGGTGATCGGTCCGAAGGTGGGGCGGGTGATCGACCGGGCCGGCGGCAACGGCGTGCTATCGGCCTCGAGCCTTCTGTTCGCGGCGGCGCTGGTGCTGCTGTCGCAGGCTCATTCGTTCCTGCCCTTTGCCGCCGCCTGGACCCTGCTGGGCATCGGCATGGGACTTGGCCTGTACGACGCCGCGTTCGGCGCGCTGGGACGGCTCTACGGCAAGGACGCGCGTGGCGCGATCACCGGGATCACCCTGCTGGCGGGCTTCGCCAGCACCGTCGCCTGGCCGCTTACTGCCTGGGGGGCCGCCGGAATCGGCTGGCGCGAGACCTGCCTGTTGTGGGCTGCCGCGCATGTCGTGATCGGGCTTCCCTGCAACTCCCTGCTTCTGCCGCGGCCGACAGATCTCGCCGCCACCCTGAAGGCGGTCGACGAGCCGGTGCCGTTCGACCGCACGATGGTGCTGCTGGCCATCGCCTTTTCGGGGGCGTGGATCGTCTCTTCGGGGATGGCGGCGCATTTCCCGCGCATCATGGAAGCGGCCGGCGCCACGCCCACGCAGGCGATCGCTGCGGGCGCGCTGATCGGTCCGGCCCAGGTGGCGGCGCGTATGCTCGAGGCTGGGCCGCTGCGCCACCTGCATCCGCTGACCTCGGGCCGCCTCGCCACTACGACGCATCCCGCAGGCACTGTCCTTCTGCTCAGCTTCGGCGGCGGCCTGACAGCCAGTGTCTTCGCGGTGCTTCACGGGATGGGCAACGGCGTGCTCACCATCGCGCGCGGCACGGTGCCTCTCGCGCTCTATGGTCCGAAGAGCTACGGTTATCGCCTGGGGCTGCTCGGCGCCCCGTCGCGCTTCCTGTCGGCCGGTGCGCCCTTCGCGTTCGCCCTCCTGATCGACTGGCTCGGCGCCGGTGTCCTGCTCATTTCCTCCGCGCTGTGTATCGCGGCCTTCGTGGCCCTCTGGATGATTCCGCTGCCTGCTGTGCACGCGAGCCATGCCGACTGACCGGACATCTTCGGCGCGGCGCGGCATGCTCGTCGCATTGGCTTCCCTGATTGGCGTCTTCGCCACCACGCCCGGCCAGACCGTCGGTGTCTCTGCCTTCATCGATCCGATCGCATCGGACCTCGGGCTCGACCGCGCGCACGTCCTGATGCTCTACAGCCTGGGCACCTTCCTGGGTATTCTGACGGCGCCCTTGATCGGCCGGCTGGTCGACCGCTTCGGCCCGCGCCGCCTGATCGTTCCGGTGGTCGCCACGGTCGCCGCCGCGTGCGGCGTCATGAGCCTCATCGGCGATACCTGGTCGCTGGGCCTCGGCTTCCTCTTGCTGCGCGCAGCGGCCATTGCCGGGTTGAGCCTTGTCACCATGCAGATGGTCAATCTCTGGTTCGACCGCTTTCGCGGGCGCATCACGGCGCTGGCGATGATGGGGCTGGCGCTGGGCGGCCTTGTCATTCCGCCGCTGGTCGAACCGATCATCCAGAGCGACGGCTGGCGCGCCGCCTATCTGGCGCTGGCCGCCGGCGTGCTCGCGATCATGCTGCCCGTCGGATTGGCATTCTATCGCAACAGACCCGAAGACACCGGGAACGCCCGTGATTTCGGTCGGGTGCGTGCCGGCGGGGCCATGCCGGCAACCGGCTTCACTCTGGCCGAGAGCATACGGACGGTCGCGTTCTGGTATTTCAGCTTCATCACCATGCTCTCCAACGGTGTCGGCACGGCCCTCATGCTCGACCATGTTCGCGCCATGGGCGAGGCTGGCCTCGCGCGCGACAGCGCCATCCATCTACTGGGCGCGATGACGTCGGCCCAGGCGATCGCCACGTTATGCAGCGGCGCGCTCGTGGACCGCCTCGGGGCCCGACCGGTCGGGCTTCTTGGCCTCAGTTTTCTCGCCTTTTCCGTCATCTGCCTGTGGGCCAGACCGGCGCTCGGGGGCGGCATTGCCTACGCGGTGACGCTGGGCGCCATGATCGGAACCTTGCAGATCGTCTATTCGGCCGGGCTTGCCGAGTCCTTCGGACTCAAACACCTCGGCAGCATCCGCGGCACTCTGTTCGTGATCGGCGTGTCCGGCGCGGCAGCGGGACCGCTGGCGTTCCTGTGGTCCCCGCCCACGGCCTATTCGATCTTTCTGGGGCTTGCCGTCGTTGCTGCCACACTTGGCCTCGTCGGCATGCGATCGGGAACCCAAAAGACGTGACGGAGACAGGAAACATGAAATCCGGCGCACGCCTGGTGGCGATCGTCTGCGCGGCGCAGATCTTCGTGCAGATCGGCGCCGGCTTCTGGCCCGCGCTGCTGCCGCAGATGATGCAGCGCTGGAGCCTGTCGAACAGCGAGGCGGGCTGGATCACGGCGATCTTCTTCGGCGCCTACATGGTGGCCGTGCCGGTGCTGGTCACGCTCACCGACAAGATTGACGGCAAGAGGGTCTATCTGTTCGGCGTCGCCTGCACGGTCGCGGGCCACCTGATGTTCGGCCTGTTCGCCGACGGCTTCTGGTCGGCCATGGCCACGCGCGCGCTGGCCGGCATCGGCTGGGCGGGCACCTACATGACCGGCCTCAAGCTGCTGGCCGACCAGGTCGATTCCAAGCTCATGTCCCGCGCCGTCACCGGCCATGCGGCCAGCATCGGCATCTCCGGCGCGGTCTCCTACCTGCTGGGGGACGTGCTGGCCGACCAGGTCGGCTGGCGCTGGACCTTCGTCTTCTCCGCCGTCACCGCCGCGATCGCCTGGACGATGGTGGCGCTGTCGGTGGCGCCGAAGCCGCCGGCCCCGCGCACGAAGGCGCAAGGGGCGCTGTTCGATTTCAGGCCGGTCGTCCGCAATACCTCGGCCTTCGCCTATTCGGTCGTCTACTGCGTCCATACGCTGGAAATGAGCGCGCTCCGCGGCTGGGGCGTGGCCTTCCTCGCCTTCGTCGCGGGCAGCACCGGCGTCACCGAAGGCACGCTGTCGCCGGCGCTGGTGGTCACGGTGATGGCGCTGCTGGGCACCTTCGCCAGCGTGCTGGGCAACGAGGCCTCGATCCGCTTCGGCCGCCGCCGCCTCGTCGCCACGGCGATGATCCTGTCGATCGGCTTCGCCGCGATCGTGGGCTTCGCCGGATCGACCAGCTACTGGCTGGCGGTATTCCTGGTGATCGCCTACGGCGTCGTGGTGTGGCTCGATTCCTCGTCGGTCACGGCGGGCGCGGCGGGCAACGCCGAGCCCGCACGGCGCGGCGCCACGCTCGCGGTGCACTCGACCCTGGGCTATGCGGGCGGCTTCGTCGGGCCGCTGGTGGTGGGTTGGACGCTCGATCTGGCCGGAGGCATGTCGCCGATGGCCTGGGGCCTTGCCTTCCTCGTGGTCGGAGTGCTGATGCTGGTGGCACTGGCGGCGTTTCTCATCATGAAGCCCGCCAATCTCGCCGCGGATCGGGGCGGCTGACGAGAGCGTGCAAGGCCACGCTCTCGGTCCGTCTACCGGCCCGTCCTGGGTGTGGGTCTGGCCGGGCCCTTTTCCAGCCGCTCGATGCGCTGCTCGAAGCTCGTCTGCATCCTCGTGAGCTGCTGCTCGAGCTGGCGCTCCTGGACCTTGAGCTGCTCGATCTGGCTCGAGAGGGCCGAGATCGAGCGCTGCAGGTCGTTCAGGCGACCGTCGATGCCGGTCTGCGCCGCGGCGGCGCTTGGCGCGACGAGCAACGCCAGGATGGCGAGGCGGAGCAGGGACGTGCTCATCCGGGGACGCGCCGGCCGGTTTACTCGGCGGCCTGCTGGAGCCGCGTCGGCACGGTCTCGCCGGCGAACAGGGCCGCGCGCGCGGCATCGTATTCGGCCTTGAGTCGGGCCACGATCTCGGCGGCGGGCGGGGCGTCGTGGATCTGGCCCACGCCCTGTCCGGCGCCCCAGATGTCGCGCCACGCCTTGACCTTCATGTTGCCGCCCGAACCGAAGTTCATCTTGCTCTTGTCGGCTTCCGGCAGCGCGTCGGGATCGAGGCCCGCGGCGGCGATGCTGCGCTTCATGTAGTTTCCGTGCACGCCGGTGAAGAGGTTGGTGTAGACGATCTCCTCACCGCTGGAATCGATGATGCACTGTTTGTTGGCGTCGGTGGCGTTGCCTTCCTTGCTCGCGGTGAAGCGCGTGCCGAGATAGGCGAGGTCGGCGCCCAGCGCCTGCGCGGCCAGCACCGAGGCGCCGTTGGAGATCGAGCCCGACAGCAAAATCGTGCCGTCGTAGAACTGGCGAACTTCAGGCACCAGCGCGAAGGGCGAGAGACGGCCGGCATGGCCGCCGGCGCCGGCGCAGACCAGGATGAGACCGTCGACGCCGGCCTTCAGCGCGCGCTTGGCATGGGTGACGTTGGTCACGTCATGGAACACCAGGCAGCCGTAGCGGTGCGCCGAGACGACGACGTCGTCGGGCGCGCGCAGCGAGGTGATCTGGATCGGAACCTTGTACTTTTCGCACATGTCGATGTCGTGCTGCAGGCGGTCGTTCGACGAGTGCACGATCTGGTTGACCGCGAAGGGCGCCACCTTCTTGTCGGGATGCTTGGCCTTGTACTCGGCCAGCTCGCCGGTGATGCGCTTCAGCCACTCCTCGAGCATCTCCTTCGGTCGCGCGTTCAGCG
This sequence comes from Reyranella sp., assembly GCA_044377795.1. Classification (GTDB taxonomy): domain Bacteria; phylum Pseudomonadota; class Alphaproteobacteria; order Reyranellales; family Reyranellaceae; genus Reyranella. The sequence goes on from JBILYJ010000090.1 coordinate 9,943, forward strand.
CCGGGAAGGAGCCGACGACGCCGGCCTTGCACTGCTCGATGACCAGGTCGGGGTTGGACACGATGAACAGCGGCGCGCCGACCACCGGGATCGAGAGGTTGTCGCGCAGCAGGGCGGGAAGGGCCATCGTTTCGCTCCTTGGATTCGTCTGTCTTCGTGTCGGTATAAGGGCCTAGCACGGCCCCGGTCTTTTTCGCTACTTCGCCAGCTCGTAGGCGCCGCCTTTTTCCAGCGCCCGCTTGTAGGCGGGACGGGCATGGATGCGGTCGAGGAAGCCCTTGAGCTTCGGCATCTTGTTGATCATCGGCGAGCGCGCCGAGGCGGCTTCCAGCGGGAAGCTCATCTGGATGTCGGCCGCGGTGAAGCCCGGGCCGGCAAACCACTCGCGGCGCATGAGCTCGCCTTCGAGGAACATGAAGTGGTTGGCGATCTGCGGCATCAGCAGAGTCTTGTCGGCGCCGGCTGCAATGGCGCGCGCCACCGGCCGCATGAAGAAGGGCACGCGTGCGGGCAGGAGACCGAACACCAGCTTCATCAACAGGGGCGGCATCAGCGAGCCCTCCGCGTAGTGCATGAAATAGGTGTAGTTCAGCCGCTCCGGCGTGCCGGGGGCCGGGGTGAAGCGGCCGCCGCCATAGGTCTCCGAGAGGTACTCCAGGATGGCGCCCGACTCGGCCAGCACCTTGTCGCCGTCGGTGATCACTGGCGCCTTGCCCAGAGGATGCACTTTGCGCAGCTCGTCGGGCGCCTGCATCGAGGGTTTGCGCTGGTAGCGCTTCACCTCGTAGGGCACGCCGAGCTCCTCGAGCATCCAGAGGATGCGCTGGGAGCGGGAATTGTTCAGATGATGGACGGTGATCATCCTCACAGCGTACCGGGGCGCCAGTTGCCGTGGAAGCCCGCCGGGACCCGGCTGCTGAGATGGGCCAGGGCCACGGGGCCCTTGGCGATGTCGGTCGCCTCGAAGACCGCGAGGTCGCTGCGGCCCTCGGCCGAGCGGAAGATCGTCGCCAGGACCCAGCCGTCGCCCTCGGCCGCCTTGTCGTGGCGTGGCACGAACACCGGTTCGCCGAACCGGTCGTCCTCACCCGACTTCCAGGTCGCGTTGCTGCCCTTCTTCAGGTCGTAGTGGGTGATGCCCTCGCCGCGGCGGACGCCGGCATGGGTGATGTTGCCCGACACGATCCAGCCATGGCGGTAGTCGCTCATGCAGAAGCGCTCGTCGAAGCGCGGGAATTCCCCGGCGCGGTCGTCGAACTGCTCCTCGCGGAAGGTGTTGCCCTGGGCGCCGAGGTCGAAGGTCCAACGGAACAGGTGCGCCGCCGGCGGCTCCTTGGTCGAGGGCGAGCCGTCGGGCAGCGGGAAGAGCGGCGCCACGTCGTACTTCATGACGTCGATCACGATCTTGCCGTCCGCCGTCTCGAAATGGTTCATCGGGTGGAAGACGTAGGAGGGGGGCGCCGTCACCCACTTCACGTCGGCGACGGTGCCCTTGCGCGGGATGAAGGCGATGTGCGTGCCCTTGTCCGGCTCCCAGGCGAAGGGCGGCAGCCCGCCCATGGCACGTTCCATCGACGAGGTGAGCGGAAAGACCGGCACGACGATCCAGTTCTTCGTCACCGCGAAGTCGTGGATCATCGACGGGAAGGGCCCCTCGAGCATCTCCGCCCGCGTGACGGTGCCGTCTTCGGTCACGGTCTGGAGGCTGATTTCCTTGGTGAAGCGGCCGGTCGCCGAATAGCCGAAGAAGATCATCTCCCCGGTCTCGGGATCGAACTTGGGATGCGCGGTGAACGGCCCGATGAGCTTGTCGCCGAACGTCTCGTAGCCGCCGTCCTTCGGGCCGACCGGCATCAGGCTCTTCGGGTCGAGCGAGAAGGGCGCGTGCGCCTCCTCCAGCGCCAGCAGCTTGCCGCCATGCCAGACGATGTTGGTGTTGGCGATGGTCGAGTTGAGCGCAAAGACGCGCGGGTCGGTGTAGCGCGGGTTGCCGAACGTGCCCGAGAGGCCCTCGCCCTCCTCGTTCTCGATCTTCCACTTCGGCGTCCGCACCCAGCGGTTCTTGTAGGAGATGTTGCCGTTCTCGATGTGGAAGGCGTGGATCATGCCGTCGCCGCCGAACCAGTGATAGGGCCCGCGCGGGGCGAACTGCGGGTTCGGCCCGTTGCGATAGAGCGTGCCGCAGAGTTCCCTGGGCATCTCGCCGCTGATCTGGAGATGCCCGGCATCAGCCTCGGTGTTGACGGGCGCGAAGTAGCCGCGAAGGAACGGATTGTCAGTCGGGAATGGCTTGGCCACGGGAAGTCTCCTTCTGGGTAACGCCGTGTATGTATGGAAGGTTATCGATACACGGCGTTTCCCGCAAGGGCGCAGTTCTGTCCGAAACTGTGGAGAGCTTGGCTGCTTCATCCTCGATCGGGTAATCAATTGCGCAGCATGAGTTCATCGAATCCTGTCCTGCCTCCCGGCTATTCCACCGTTCCGCCCGGTCATGTCGCGGCCGTCGTGACGAGCCTTCAGATGTTCGGCCGTCCGCCTGAGCGAGCGGCGCAGCCCTTTCCGGCGGGGGTCACGTTGGAACCGCTGGAGCGGTCGATCGAGGCCTATCGCAACCTCTATCGCGCGGTGGGAACGGACTGGCTGTGGTTCTCGCGCCTGGTCATGGCAGAGGAGAAGCTGCAGGCGATCCTCGACAATCCGCAGGTGGAGTTCTTCGCGCTGCGCCAGGACGGGCGCGATGCCGGGATCCTCGAGCTGGATTTCAGCCAGCCGGAGGAATGCGAGCTGGCATTCTTCGGGGTGGCGCCGAGCCTGGTGGGGACGGGGGTGGGCCGCGCGCTGATGAACGAGGCGATCGGGCGGGCCTGGTCGCGGCCCATCAGGCGGTTCTGGGTGCATACCTGCACACTGGACCATCCGGCGGCGCTCGATTTCTACCGGCGGTCCGGCTTCGTGCCCTTCGCCTTCCAGGTCGAGGTGTTTCCCGATCCGCGCCTCAGCGGCGCCCTGCCGCGCGACTGCTCACGGCACGTCCCGTTGCTCGACTGACGTCGCGGCACCGGCGGCCTCGCGGTCTTCGTGGCGACGGCAATAGAACCAGCCGGCCACGCCGAGCGCCAGCAGGAGCAGGCCGAACCAGAACTCGGTGTGGGTCGGGCCGATCAGGTCGAACAGCGGCGTGGCCGCCACATTGAACAGCAGCATCGAGCCCGCCATGACCGCGAGGCGCAGGCGGAAGACGCGGGCGATTTCGGCGCCGTGGAAGACGGTCTGCATGCGGGTGATCATCGGGATGAAGAAGAAGGGTCCGCCGACGCCCGCGATCAGCGCCGCCAGCATCATCGCCGGCAGCTTATAGGGATTGTCGATGCCCCAGGCGGCCAGTGCGATCAGAGCAAAGCCGCTGCCCATCGCGACGTAGCCCAGGAACATGGTCGAAAGCGGTCGGCGGAAGCGGACACTGCCGGCCACCAGGTTGCCGGCCACGTCGCCGACGCCGCAGGCGCCGACGATCATGCCGAGCGAGGCCAGTCCGTGCAGTCCGAACAGATGCGGATCGTGCTCCACCACCATCAGCGCGATGCAAAGTTGCAGCGCCACGCTCCACGGCCCGTTGGCAAAGGCGTTGATCATCAGCAGCGCGCCCATCGTCCGCTGGCGCAGCATCAGCCGCGCGCCGTCGAGCAGGGCGTCCCAGGCGCCGCGCCAGCCGCCGCGGCCCGGGCGCGGCTTGTGCGCCGGGTCGTACAGCCGGTCGCGCACCGCCCACACCGCCAGCCCCGACAGCAGGAAGCCGACCGCGGTGATGGACAGGAAGTGGATCACCGGCAGCAGCGTGTTGAGGACCGCCGCCATCATCGGCCCGATCAGCCTGGCGAGCCGCCACGTCGCGTCGAACAGGCCGTTGATCGCCTGCATGGCGTCGCGGTCGGTGACCAGCACCGGCACCGCCGACTGCAGCGCCGGCGTGAACACCATGCGCATGGCCGCGAGGCCCATGACCGACACGATCAGGAGCGGAATCGAGACGCCCCAGATGTAGAAGCCGATCACCGGCAGCAGGGCCAGCACGGCGCTCGCATACTTGGAGCCGATCATGGCGCGGTCGGCCCGCCAGCGGTCGAACGCCGAGGCGCCCAGCAGGCCGACCACCAGCATGGCGGCGTACTGCGTGGCGTTCACGTAGCCCGCGGCATTGCCGATCTGCTCGGCCGCGATCCACACGACGGCCACGCGGAACAGGTCCTCGCCGATGGTCGAGGCGGCGAGGCCCGACCACATCGTGGCGACGGCGGGATCCTTCAGCGGACGGAAGACGGGGATCATGCCGGTCGACGATTCCCGATCACCCTCATCCTGAGGAGGCGCGAAGCGCCGTCTCGAAGGATGGGCAACGGACGCAGTGCGGGTTCCCACCCTTCGAGACGCGGCCGGCGGCCGCACCGCAG
>JBILYJ010000542.1:0-3771 GCA_044377795.1 Reyranella sp.
ACGCGCCGGCCAATATCGGCTCTTCTCGACCTTCGCTACGAGCGGCGCGCGGCCTGAATTGCTTGCGGTGACTGAACCTGCAACGCCGTCACAGTGTCAGACGTCATCGCGATCCCCAATTGCGTTGCTCGGATGCGAGCACGCTCAGAACACATGCGGGGGCCGCGTCGCAAGAGAGAGGCGCGCTCTTCGATCACAGAACATCATCAACCGTGGCCTTCATCGGCACACCGATTTCGTGACCCGATGGCTTTATGAGCATGGACAGCCCTACATCAGCTCGATCTTCGACTTCACGATCAGGTCGCGCCACATCGGCACTTCCCGGGCGACGCGGGCGGAGAGGCCGGCGGGGCCGTTGGCGCGAACGTCGAAGCCGACGCCCAGCAGCTTGGCCGCCACGTCGGGATCCTTCAGCACCGCGAGCGTGTCGCGCGCCACGCGGTCGACGATCTCCTTGGACGTGCCGGCCGGCGCGTACATCCCCTGGAAGGTCTCCGACACCATGCCAGGAAAACCGGCCTCCTCCATGGTCGGCACGTCGGGCAGGTCGGCCCAGCGCGCCGCGCCGGTCACCGCGAGCGCGCGCAACGCCCCCGACTTGATATGCGGATGGGCCGGCGGCAGCGCAGTGATCGCGACTGGCGTGGTCTGCGCCAGGATCGCCTGGATCGACGGGCCGGCACCGTTGTAGAAGATATTCTCCATGCCGACGCCGGTCTTGAGCTGCAGCAACTCGACGGTGAGGTGCGGCGTCGAGCCCTGCCCCGGATTTATGACCTGCAGCTTGTTCTTGCTGGTCTTCGCGAAGGTCAGCAGGTCGGCCATCGTCCTGATCGGCGACGAGGGATGCACCAGGAACACGTTGGGAGAGGAGCCGAGCTCAGTGACCGGCAGGAAGTCCTTGAACGCATCGTACCCCGGCTCGCGATAGAGGCTGACGTTAACCACGAAACCGGTCGAGGCGATCAGCAGCGTGTAGCCGTCGGCCGGTGCCTTGGCGACCTGCACCACGCCGATGTTCCCGCCCGCGCCCGGCCGGTTGATGATCAGTGTCGGCTGTCCCAGCCGGGCGTGCAGGCCGGACTGGATCATGCGCGCCATGACGTCAGTCGGGCCGCCCGGCGCCGACGGGACGACCAGCTTCACCGGCGCCTTGGGATAGCCGTCCTCCGCCCGTCCGGGCACCGCCATCGCCGAGAGCGACGCCGCCACCAGGGCACGCCGCGACAAACGGATTTTCATACGCATTTCCTCCGGAACTTTTCTTTGGTCGCATTCTAGCGATTCTTTCGCGTGGTAACGCCCGCGATTGACGGTCTGCGAAACGGCGGCAGTATGCGCGGATGTTCGCCTCAGCGCCTCCAGCTGATGCCGCAGCAAGACAATCGCACCTTCCAGCTCCGCTCGCATCTTGAAGCGCGAGACCAAGTCGTGGAACAAGCGGCTCAGCCCACCTCATCTTGTCCATCAGCCGATGTGGATGGACCATTCGATATAGATAGCTGATCATTCCTCTATCGGCAGACCGAGGATCAGGTAGCTGAACGACTTGCCGTGCGAATCGAGATTGAGCGAGGTGTTGACCCCGCCCTCGAGCGCGTCCAGCAACACGAAATTGAGGCCGTGCAATTGGTCGACCTCATATCGCGTGACCTTTCCGGTGAAGAGGCCCGGAAAGGCACGCTCGACCCGTGCCGCCGTAAGCTGCCGCTTGAGCAGCGGGTAGTCCGAGGGATCGTAAGCCCAAACCGAGATGTTGGATGTGTTGCCCTTGTCGCCGGCACGAGCATGGGCAATGTCGTGGATTCGGCGAGGCGGGCTCATGCGACGAACATTTCGAATGTAGGTTGCACGAGATCGCGGGAGATCAGGGTGGAATGGGTGACCACGCAGGGCGTTACCTGGCCGCGATAGCCCCCGCCGCCAGCCGGCCCGCAGCACAGCAGCGATTCGACCTCCCACAGCATAAAGTCGACGTCGTCGCGCTGGGTTGAGCGCACCGCCACACGCAGCCGAATGTCGTCGCTCTCTCCTCCCGCAGCCCGGGCCGTGGCATGCAGAGAATTGAGGCCAATCAAGTCTACCCGAAGGTCCCCGCCGAAGCCGTTGCTCCGGGTAAGACGCTGGCGCACCACATCGGCCGCGAGTTCGGCCCGCGCCCGGGCGTTCGGCCCGGCATAGCTGATACCGCCCTCACCCAGAAAGCCACCATCGAACCCCACGGTAACCTTCAGCATCTCTGGCCGGGCACGCCCCGACGCGCCAGTTACCCGCACGCGGTCGGGGCCGATCGACTCTACCGCTACCCGACTGAAGTCGGCGGTCACGTCGGGTGTCAGATATGATGTCGGATCATGCACCTCGTAGAGTAACTGCTCCTTTACCGTGGCAGGGGTCACGCAGCCGCCGGTGTCGACGAGCTTCGTGATGACAAAGCCACCGTTGGGCCCGACCTCCGCAATCGGGAAGCCGCAGTCGGCGAGACGCGGCACGTCCTTGAAGCCGGGATCGGCAAAGTAGCCGCCCGTGATCTGCATGCCGCATTCCATCAGATGGCCCGCCAGCGTGCCGCGCCCAAGCGCCGTCCAGTCGTCGGCCGCCCAGCCGAAACGATGTGCCAGCGGCGCCAGGAACAACGACGGATCGGCAATGCGCCCGGCAACTACCACGTCGGCGCCGGCCTCGAGTGCCGGCAGCAGGGCCTCAATGCCGAGATAGACGTTGGCCCCCACCATCCGGAGCCCAACATTCTTCACCGCACCGGGATGATCCATGAAGGCAGTGTCGGGGCCGACCAGTGCGCCAACGTCGTCGCCTTCCACGCAGGCCACCTTCAGGCCGTCCAGCCCGAGCTCACGCGCGATGCTGACCGTCAATGCCGCGGCAGCCCTTGGATTGGCAACGCCCATGTTGGTGATGATCCGGGTACCGTTGGCCCGGCAGTGCCCTAGAACCGCGCGCATGCGGGCACCGAGCTGCGGATTGTAGCCCCGCGTGGCGTCGAGCATGCGGTCGCGATGACCGAAGGCCATGGTGCGTTCGCCGATGCACTCGAAGACCAAGTAGTCGAGTCCGCCGCGCTGGGCGAGGTCGACGGCGGGACCGAGGCGGTCGGACGAAAAGCCGGCACCACATCCAAGTCGGATCGTTTCGGTCACATCGGTCTCCTCAAGCGCCTGCTATTGTCCCGTCAGGCCCCAAAACCGGACCGGCCGACGCGCCATCAAGCCGCCTCTCCCTGATAGTAGCGTAGACGCCCTCTCCCCCAAGCCTGGAAACGCGATCATTGAGGTTCAGCCTTCCTGATCTTGTCCATCAGGCCAGTGGATGGAGTTTTCGGACTGCGCTCAGTTGCGCACCGGCATCGGATCATTGCCCTTCCAGTCGGCCGGAGCCGGCTCCTGCGGATCGAAGTCGATCTCTACTTCGACACCGTTCGGGTCGGGGAAGAAGAGCTGCCACGTCAGAAACGGATCCGGCGCGCGCATAAGCCGGTACTGAATGTTCTTCACCCGCAGCCATTCGAGCGTTGCCGCCATGTCGACCCCGCGGAATGCCATATGGTCGAGCGCACCACGGCGCGGCGTCGGCATTGTCTTGACCTCGATCACATGCAGGATGGGTTTCCCCTCCTCGCCGTAAAGCCAAAAGCCGTTCACGCTGAAGTTGGGTCTCGCTCCAGGGTGCAGCCCCAGGTCCGCGTAGAACTGCTTCGTCTTGTCGGGCTGGTCAGTGACGATCGTAAAGTGATCCATTCGGCGTACGATG
>JBILYJ010000091.1:0-14319 GCA_044377795.1 Reyranella sp.
GGCCACCATGCGCATGTCGGCGCCATAGGCCTCCGCCATGTAGGTCATCACCGAGGCGGCGCCCGGACTCACGCCCCACAGCGCCGTCGTGCCGGGCAGCATCTGCCAGCGCGTCATCTGCCAGCCGACCCAGGTGCTGGCGGCGACGACCGAGACGACGCCGACCGTGAACAGCGCCCAGTGCCCGAGGATGTCGCCGACGATCGTGAGCGGCACCATCTTGGCGATCATGCTGCCGACGATGCCCTGTGCCACGCCAAACACCGGCACGGGGTAGTTCACCTTGCCGCCCCAGGAGGCGAAGACGATGCCCGAGATCAGCGGCCCCAGCATCAGGGCGGCCGGCGCGTGCAGCCAGAGCATCAGCGCCGTCACCGGCACGGTGAGGGCGATCAGGAGCGGCCAGGCCGCGAGGTGCCGGGCGAAGGCTTTCAAACCCCGTCGTCCTGAGCGGAGCGCAGCGTAGTCGAAGGACCTCTTTTCGCATCGACAGATCGTGCGCCGGAAAAGAGGTCCTTCGACTGCGCTGCCCTACGGGCAGCTCCGCTCAGGACGACGGGGCTCTTACGACAACGCTGCTTCAGGTCAGGAACTCCTCGGCCTCGCCGTTCATGTCGCGGATCGTCGCCATCAGCTCGACCACCGCCACGGCAAGCCTTGCATCATCCGTGCCGCGCAGGACCAGCGAGACGCTGGGCTTGCCGTTGCGAAAGGCCGGATAGGATCCGATGTCGATATCCTCGTAGCGCTTCTGCAGCGCGCCCAGCGGCTCGGCGATGATGCCTTCGGCGAGGTTGGTCCGCACGGTGCGTGAGAGGACGGGGGTGCCGCCGACCAGCCGGTGCTTCATCGACTGGAACATCGCCTCGGCAACCTTGGGGATGCCCGCGAAGGTGAAGACGTTCTCCATCTGGAAGCCGGGCGCCACGGACACGGGGTTATCGACCAGCACGCCGCCGTGCGGCACCCGCGCCATGCGCCGCCGCGCCGGCGTGAACAGGGCCGGATCGCCGTAGTGCCGGGTCATGCGGGCCACCGCCTCGGGATGTTCGGAGATGCCGACGCCGAACGCCTTGGCGATGCAGTCGGCGGTGATGTCGTCATGGGTCGGGCCGATCCCGCCGGTGGTGAAGACGTAGTCGAACTTGGCCCGCACCTCGTTCAGGGTCGCCACCACGGTCGCTTCGATGTCGGGAATGACCCTGGCCTCCATGACCCGGACGCCGAGTTTGCCGAGCTCGGTGGCGAGATACTGGATGTTGGAATCGCGGGTGCGGCCGCTCAGGATCTCGTTGCCGATCACGAGGATGCAGGCGGTGACGATTTTTGCCGGGTCTGACATGCAAGGCCTGCTGATTTTCGTTTGGTTTCAGCAACCTAGCGGACGCGGACCCATGGGCCAAGCTGCGGTCCCGCCCTTGTTACCGCTCGTATCGCATGCCAAATAACGCGGATGACCAATTCCCGCGAGGCGGTCGACGACAGCGCCGACTATTGGCGCCGCGACGAGCGCACCATCAAGCTGCACGGACCCGAAGGCTTCACCGGCATGCGCCGCGCCGGCCGTCTGGCCGCCGAGACCCTCGACTTCATTACGCCCCACGTCCAGCCGGGCGTCACGACGGACGAGCTCGACCGGCTCTGCCACGAGTTCATCCTGGATCACAAGGCGATCCCCGCCCCGCTGAACTATCGCGGCTTCCCGAAGTCGATCTGCACCTCGATCAACCACGTCGTCTGCCACGGCATCCCGTCGGACAAGCGGCTGCAGAACGGCGACATCGTCAACATCGACGTCACCGTCATCCTCGACGGCTGGTACGGCGACACCAGCCGCATGTATTACGCGGGCGATGTCGGCGTGAAGGCCAGGCGCCTGTGCGACGTGACCTACGAGGCGATGATGCGCGGCATTGCCGCCGCCAAGCCCGGCGGCCATGTCGGCGACATCGGCTTCGCCATCCAGTCCTATGTCGAGGCGCAGCGCTTCTCTGTCGTGCGCGACTTCTCGGGCCACGGTCTCGGGCGCATCTTCCACGACGCGCCGAACATCCTCCACTACGGCAAGAAGGGCACCGGCCCGGTGCTGAAGCCCGGCATGTTCTTCACCGTCGAGCCGATGGTGAATGCCGGCACCTGGCAGGTGAAGGTGCTGAGCGACGGCTGGACCGCGGTCACCCGCGACAAGCAGCTCTCCGCCCAGTTCGAGCACTCGGTCGGCATCACCGAGACCGGCGTCGAGTTCTTCACGCTGTCGCCGACGGAAATGGCCAAGCCGCCCTACGACCTGACCGAACCGAAGCCCCTGCAGGTAACGCCGGCATAACGACCGCCCCGACGGGTTTCGTTGCCGGGCGTCGTCGGGCGACCTAGCATCCCCGCCAAGGGGGATCGATGAACAACCTCAAGAGACGCGGACTTCTGGTCGGCGCGGGCGCAGCCGTGTCGGTGCTGGGTGCAACGGGCCGGGACGCGCTTGGCCAGCCCTCGGCCGGTGCCCCTCGTCCGCCCGCACGACCCGAGCTTCGCGAGCCGGTCACCCTCACTTCCAAGGACGGCGTGCTCGAGGTCCGGCTGACTGCGCGCCAGGGCGAGGTGAAGCTCGACACCGTGGCAAGGCCGGTGAAGAATTTCCTGCTGCTCGACTATCAGCTTGTGCGCGGCACGGCCTCCGACGGGCGCCGCGAAGGCAGGAACCTCTATCCCGCGCCCACCCTGCAGGTCTTCCCCGGCGAGCGGCTGATCGTCCATTTCGAGAACAGCCTGAGCGGCCTCACCATCCGCGACTTCTACGATCCATCCTACACCGCGGTCGGGCAGACGGTGCCGCTCTATCCCGAGCAGCTCCGGGAATCGCCCCTCAACCTGCATACGCACGGCCTGCATGTCAGCCCCAAGGGCAATGCGGACAATGTCATGCTGCACATGCCTGCGGGCACCTCCAACACCTACACCTACGACATCCCGAAGGAACATCCGCAAGGCGCCTACTGGTATCACAGCCACCTGCACATGCTGACGGCCGCCCATGTCTACTTCGGCATGGTCGGCCTGCTGGCGATCGGTCGCCTGGACGGCGGCCTGCCGGTCGTCGCCGAGAAGCGTCTCCCGGTCCGCAACATGACGCTGCAGTACAATTACGTGTTCGACCGGGCCAGCGGCAGCGCCCAGCTCAACAATCCCTACTGGCCGCAATTCGTCAGCACGATCGTACCGCCCAAGGACGGCGAACTCGCCAAGGGCACCTATCGGCCCCTCATGACGCCGGTCAACTTCGACCAGACCAGCAAGGGCACGAGATACGCGACGATCTGGTACGCGGGCCCGCTGTCGATCAACAACCGGCGTGGCGCGTTCCAGTACATTCCATCGAACCTGATGAGCTTCACGGCCGCGGACGGACGGGCCGAGCTGGACATGCCGGCCGATCCCGCCCTGCCGGACGACAAGCGCGACCTGCAGTTCACGGTGAACGGCCAGTTCCAGCCAGTGATCAAGAGCAAGCCCGGCCAGACCGAGATCTGGGTGCTCTCCAACGTGAGCGACATCGCCTACATCACCGTGCAGCTCAAGGAGACGGCGACCGGCCGGCATCCGCCGATCGCCATCGTCGGCCAGGATGGCGAGCCCTACGGGGCAGTCGAGCATCCGCCGACCCATGGCGGCACGCGGCTGCTGATCCCGCCGGCCAGCCGCTTCGCCATCGCCGTCACGATGCCGGCCCGGGGCGATCTCGTCCTGGAGATGCCCGACCGCGGCGGCGGCGCCCGGACCATGACCATGCCCGGGATCCTCTACACCAACGACGGCACCGACAAACCGCCGGCGGTGCTGGGCAGCCTCACCGTGCTGCCCTCGGCGATCAGCTATGCCGACGGCTTCTTCGTGTTCCCGACCCAGGTGCTGGCGCGCGCGACGGCGCCGCAGGGCTCGCCCCCCGGCGTGACGGTACCCTTCCCCAAGGGCCAGCGCCTGCGCGGACGGACGCCCTTCGTCGACCTGTCGCGCGCGACGCCCGACGTCACGCGCAAGATCATCATCAACGGCGGATTCCTGAACGACCTGGTGAGCAAGTCCGACGCCAAGTCCTTCACCTATGCCTTCGACGGCGCCGCCTTCCCCAACATGCCGCTGGTGCAGGCGCGGCTGGGTTCGATCGAAGAGTGGCAGTTCATCAACCACAACAACGACGAGCATCCGATCCACGTGCACGTCAACGACTTCCAGGTGACGGCCTATCACGACCCGACCACCGGCCTGCGCACCGGTCCCGACAAATTCTTCGTCGACAACGCCAACGTGCCGGCGCCCGTCCTGATGCCGGACGAGACCGTCGTGCAGCCGGGCTACATGGCGATGCGCACCCGCTTCGACGACTTCATCGGCCTCTACGTGATGCACTGCCACCGCCTCAACCACGAGGACAACGGGCTGATGGCGCTGGTCAACGTGATCCCCGCCGTCTCGGCCTATGCCGTCGTGGTGCCGGGCGGTGGCGGCAAGCCCACCACCGTGCGCGTACTCGACGCCAACGGCGACAGGCTGTTGGCCACCGTCACGCCGTTTCCCGGCCATCAGGGCAGCGTCAGCGTCGCGCTGGGCGATCTCGACGGCGACGGGGTGCTCGACCTCGTGGTCGGCGCCGGCCAGAACCATGCACCGGAAGTCGTCGCCTACGCGGGCGCCGCGAAGCCCGGCAAGCCGGCCTTTTCCACCGAGCTGGCACGCTTCCAGGCCTTCGGCGCCGATGCGCGCGGCGGCGTCAGCGTGGCCGCCGCGCAGATCGACGGCGCGACGTCGGACAACATCATCGTGGGGTCGGGCCCCGGCATCGCGAGCGAGATCAAGGTCTATGGCGCGAAGCTGCCCAGGCCCGGCACAGTCCCGCAGCTCTTCACCTCGTTCGCGCCCCATGCCGGCGAGTCCTCCGGCGTCAGCCTCGCCACCGGCTTCGTCGACTTCTCGACCGGCCGCAACAGCATCGTCGCGGCCCCCGGCCCCGGCGGCGTGTCCGAAGTGAAGGTCTTCGTCTTCCCGCTGCTGAACCAGATCGGCGATTCACCCATCACGTCGCCGCAGCCGGGAATGACCGCCAGCTTCAGGCCGTTTGGCGACGACTATCGCGGCGGCGTCTCGCTGGCGACCGGCTGGCTGGCCGGCACTCTCGGCGGCGCCAGGCGCATCGTCGTCGGCCGGCTGGCCGACGAGGCGCAGGTGAAGGTCTATTGCAGCGGATCGGCGCTCGATGGCGGCCCTTCCATGTACCTCCACAGCCCGGTCCATCACGGACACGGCGCGGCGTTCCGCGAGATCGCCGCCTTCACGCCCTTCGAGGGCACGGCCGGCGTGCGCGTGGCAGCGACCAGCACGACGACCGGGGCCGATCTCCTGGTGAGCGGTGTGTCCGCCCAGGGCGCGGCGATCGTCCAGAAGTACGATTTCGCCCGCGCCGATCCGAAGGCCACGACGCTTCAGCCGGTGAAGCTCGGCGACGTCGCGGCGGGTATGGCTGGGACCGTACCGGCGGTGCTGGCGGGCGACTGAGCGGCGTCAGGCGCCGGCGGGGGACAGGACCAGCTTCTGGATGCCGGTGTCCGCTTCGGGCGACAGGGTGATCGTGCCGTTCAGCCGGCCGTTCGCGCAGGCCAGCACGAAGCGGCCGGCCAGCGCGTGGATCGGCTCGATGCGCTCGAGACGCCCCGCCCCGAGCCGCTGCTTCAGCGACGCGAGTTCGGCGTCACGGAGTGGCGCCGGCGTATCGAGCAGGAAGTTCACCGCGAACGGCCGGTCACCGCCCTCGATGCGCCCCGAAGCATAGGCCGCCACGACCGCCTTCACCGCGCGCAGCAGCGGCGGCGAAGGGTCCGCGAGGGCGGGCGGCGGCGCGGCGGCGTGCAGCCTCTCCGCGACATCGAGCGTGAGGCGCGACATGGGCGCATAGGTGCGGTTGCCGAAGGCGAAGACGCCCCAGCCACGCTCCGGCAGCATCAGAACATGCGAGCCATAGCCCGGCAGGCCGCCGGCGTGATGGATGCGCATGCCGAGCAGCGCGTCGGTCGAATGGGTGAGACCGTAACCGTAGGCGCTGGGCTGTCCGGCGCGGGCACCGGCCGCGGAATCAGCCACGAACGGGGGCGCGTGCCACAGCACCATCTCGCGCACGCTCGACCGGCGCACCGGACCGGACTCGGGCGCGTCGCGCGCCGGCCAGGCACTCAGCAGGAACGACACGTAGCGCGCATAGTCCGGCACGGTGGTCGCGAGGCCGCCCATGGCGCCGACCTCGCCGTCCGGCTCGATGCGCTCGCGCGACCAGGTCGCGTCGTCCAGCCGGTAGCCGAAAGCATAGTCCCCGCGCGCCGCTGCGGCGGGGGCGTCGAACGTCGTGTTTGCCATGCCCAGCGGCTCGAGGAAGGTGCGTTGCATATAGGCCTGGTAGGGCTCGCCGCTCACGTTGGTCAGCACGCGTCCCAGCAGCGCATAGCCCAGGTTGCTGTATTCGAAGGCGAGACCCGGCGGGCAGGCGAACAGATGGCCGGTGGCGATCACCGTGTCGAGTTCGGCCGGCGACAGGCCCAGCACCCGGTCGCCCCACGGATCGTCGGTGACGAAGCCCGCGGTGTGCGTGAGCAGGTGGCGCACGGTGACCGGCGCGCTGTCGCGCGTGGCGGGCCTCACCGCCGCGAACTGCGGCACATACTGTGCCAGCGGCGCGTCGAGCTGCAGCCATCCCCGGTCGCGCAACGACAGGATCGCCAGCGCCGTCATGTTCTTGGTCATCGAGGCGATGCGGAAGGCGGTCCCCGCCTCCACATGACGGCCGGCTTCCCGGTCGGCGAGGCCGATCGTCACCGTATGGACGAGGCGGCCGTGCTGCACGATGCCCAGGGCAAGCCCCGGGATCCGTTCCTGTTCGGCGAAGTCGGCGCAGGCCGCGTCGATCTCGGCGAGCCCTGTCGCCGGGTACTCTGGGTTGGACATGGCGGCATCGTATCACAAGGCCCGGTCGCCGCGATTTTGCCTTGCTCACCCGGCAAGGTTGCGCGGTATGGCAAAGAGTCGCCCACACCTCAAGCCCGTCGAGGCGCCCCCTTCCGCACCGGCTACCGACGATGCGGCCTTGCTGACGCTGCTGGCCCAGGGCCTCCGGCTGCAATCGTCCGACGGCCTGTGGCGCGTGAGCGGCAACACCCTGCCCCACCGCATCCTGCTGCGCGAGGCCGGCGGGATCTGGAACCGACTCGACCAATGCTGGGACTTCGCGGGCGAGGATCCAACCACCAGGCTGGCGGCCGCCCTGGAAGCGGCACCGGCGGCAACCACCGGCCACAACAGCGGCGAGACGGCTCCGGCCAAGCCGCACTATCACGGCCATCGCGGCCGGGTGCGGGAGCGCGTGCTGAAGGCCGGCGTCGAGCCGCTGGCCGACTACGAGTTGCTGGAGCTGCTGCTCTTCTATTCGATCGAGCGGATCGACACCAAGCCGATGGCCAAGGCGCTGCTGGAGCGGTTCGGCACCCTGGGCGACGTGTTCGCCGCCGAGCCGGCGCAGCTGCGCGAATTCGAGATCGACCAGCGCACGCTGGTCCACTTCAAGGCGATGCGCGAGGTCGGGCGGCGGCTGGCCGAGCGCAAGGTCAAGGACATGCCGGTGCTGACCAACTGGCAGCAGCTCATCGATTATTGCCATGCCGCCCTCGCGCACGAGAAGACCGAGCAGTTCCGCATCCTCTTCCTCGACCGCAAGAACGTGCTGATCGCCGACGAAGTCCAGCAGCGCGGCACCATCGACCACACCCCGGTCTATCCGCGCGAGGTCGTCAAGCGCGCGCTGGCGCTGAACGCCGCCGCACTGATCCTGGTCCACAACCACCCCAGCGGCGATCCCAAGCCCAGCCGCGACGACATCGAGATGACGCGCGAGATCAAGGCGGCGTCCGAGGCGCTGGGCATCACGATCCACGATCACCTCGTCATCGGCCGCAAGGGGCACGCGAGCTTCAGGAGTTTGGGGCTGCTCTGACCATGGCGCCTCAACGGGTTGTCCTCGGCCGTGCCGATTCTCTGCTGACCGTGGCGCCGGAGGCTCCCTGGAGGTAGAGGGCTTACGACACCGCCCCAGTCAGGGCAGGAAGACCGCAGCCGCCCGCACAAACAACACAGCCGCTCGGTCGATCACCACGTCGGCGCGGGCAGACAGCAGGAGGCACCTCAAGGAGGTCACTTCGTCAGCTGGTCGATGCGGCCACGCTTTTCGGCACACACAGAAATGCCGGGCGGCGGAGGAACGCTTCCGAACCTGAAAAGTTCCCTCTGTACGAATTTATATGCGCCCGACAAAGCCAAGGGCGCATCAGCTGTTGCTACGGCGGAGTCGGCATGACCAAGGTTCTACCTTGTCTTGAGGATCGATGGCAGCCGACTAGGCGCTGCCAGACCGCAAGAGCGGCAAGCCGTAGCTTTCACACAATCCCGACGGGCACCACCGCAGGCGCGGTTCGCAAGACCAGCAGGACAGTGCGAGTTATGTCCGCTGCTCAGATAGAGGCGGAAAATTGCAATGGCCGTGATCCTCGTCGTTGAAGACGAAGCACTTCTCCGCATGTTCGCGGAGGGGCTGATCCAAGGCTTGGGGCACCAGACCTTTTCAGCCGGCGATGTAGACGAGGCGCTTTCCCTCGTACGTTCTCCCCAGCATCTCGATGTGCTCTTTACCGATATCCGCCTAAACGCAGCGACGCTTGGCGGCTTCGAACTTGCCCACGCGGCAATCAAGCTTCGGCCAAGATTGCGTGTGCTCTACGCGACAGGCAATTCCCTGACCGACAAGGCAAAAGCTCTGTTTGTCGAAGGCGCACATTTCCTTCCCAAGCCGTACGTGGATCATCAGCTTCAGAGCTCCATTGAAGGCATGCTCGCAGCGTAACTGTGAGTCGGGCAATTCATGAGGAACAACGACCATGCCTGGCGTGACGACGAACGTTCTGCAGGAGAACGACGAGCGCTATCGGACCTTGTTCGACCTGTGCCCCACAGCCGTCTATTCCTGTGATGCCTCGGGTGTGATTCAGCAATTCAATCGCCAGGCTGCGGAGTTATGGGGCCGCGAGCCAGCGACAGGAGGCACCGACGGCCGGTTTTGCGGCTCATTCAAGTCGTTCCGTTCGGATGGCAGTTTTCTGCCGCACGAGCAGTGCCCCATGGCCGATGTGGTGAGTGGCAAAACATCCGAGGTGCACGACGCGGAAGTGCTCATCGAGCGGCCTGACGGCTCGCGGGTCACGGTCGTCGTCAATGCTCGTCCCGTGAAGAACAAGCTCGGAGTAGTCACGGCGGCAATCAGTTGCTTTTACGACATCACCGCGCGCAAACAGGCGGAAGAAGCCCTGCTCAAGGAAGGGGCCCTGCAGAGCGCGATTTTCAACAGCGCCAACTTCTCGAGTATTGCCACCGACGCCAAGGGCGTCATCCAGATCTTCAACGTCGGCGCCGAGCGGATGCTGGGCTACACGGCCGCCGAGGTGATGAACAAGATCACGCCGGCCGATATTTCCGATCCGCAGGAAGTGGTCGCGCGTGCCAAAGCGCTCAGCGTCGAGCTTGGGACCCCGATCACGCCGGGCTTCGAGGCCCTGGTCTTCAAGGCCTCGCGCGGCATCGAGGACATCTACGAGCTGACCTACATCCGCAAGGATGGCAGCCGGTTCCCGGCCGTGGTGTCGGTGACGGCGCTGCGCGATGCGCAGGCGACCATCATCGGCTATCTGTTGATCGGCACCGACAACACGGCGCGCAAGCAGGTCGAAGCCGAGCAACAAAAGCTCGATCAGCGCCTGCGTGACCAGCACTTCTATACCCGCTCGTTGATCGAATCCAACATCGACGCGCTGATGACCACCGACCCCTCGGGCATCATCACCGACGTCAACAAGCAGATGGAGGCGCTGACCGGCTGCACGCGCGACGAGCTGATCGGCGCGCCGTTCAAGGCCTATTTCACCGATCCCGAGCGGGCCGAAGCGGCGATCAAGCTCGTACTGAGCGAAAAGAAGGTCACCGACTACGAGCTGACGGCGCGCGCCCGCGACGGAACGAAAACCGTGGTGTCCTACAACGCGACCACTTTTTACGACCGGGACCGCACGCTGCAGGGCGTCTTCGCCGCGGCACGCGACGTCACGGAGAGCAAGCGGGTCGAGATGGAATTGAAGCAGGCCATGGCCGTGGCCGAGAGC
Source organism: Reyranella sp. (assembly GCA_044377795.1). Classification (GTDB taxonomy): domain Bacteria; phylum Pseudomonadota; class Alphaproteobacteria; order Reyranellales; family Reyranellaceae; genus Reyranella. The sequence goes on from JBILYJ010000091.1 coordinate 10,236, forward strand.
GCGAGCAGGACCAAGTCAGATTTTCTGGCGAGCATGAGCCATGAGATCCGAACGCCCATGAATGCGATCATGGGTATCGCGGACCTGCTCGCGAAGACCACCCTTTCCCCGGAGCAAGACAAGTATGTGCAGATTTTTCGCCGTGCCGGCGACAATCTGCTGAATCTCATCAACGACATCCTCGATCTCTCCAAGGTCGAAGCCTCGCAGCTCGAGCTGGAACACACTGGGTTCTCGTTGAGCGAACTGCTGGAGAAAGTAGCGGAGATGGTGTCACTCCGGGCTCATGAGAAAGGCCTGACACTGGTGTGCGAGATCGCGCCGAACGTGCCCATCGACCTGGTCGGCGACCCGACCCGGCTGCGGCAGGTGTTGCTCAATTTGCTTGGCAACGCGATCAAGTTCACGGAATCCGGCAAGGTAGCCCTGCGAATCACATTGGAAGCGGACTCCTCCGTTCCGGCCGCATTGCGTTTCGAGGTCTCGGACACCGGCATCGGCATTCAGGGCGAGAAACTGGACCAGGTGTTTGAGCGATTCACCCAGGCCGACTCATCCACCACGCGCAGGTTCGGGGGCTCGGGGCTCGGGCTGACGATTTCGAAGCGCCTGGTGGAGCTGATGGGTGGACGCATCTGGGCCGAAAGCGATGTCGGGGAAGGCAGTGTGTTTTCTTTCGCCGTGCCGTTGGAGATCTGGGCCGGCGCCAGGCGGCAGGCGACCGTGCCGGTCGGTACCGGTCCCGAGCCGCCGCTACCGGCGCTTCGTATTCTTCTGGCGGAGGACTCGCCTGACAACTGCACGATCACGATGGCCTATCTGGAGGACACGCCGTATCGGGTCGACATCGCCGAGACCGGAGCCATCGCCTGCGAGAAGTTTACATCGGGACAATACGACCTCGTCCTGATGGACCGCCAAATGCCGGTCATGGACGGCTTGACCGCGACGCGGACGATTCGAGCGTGGGAGCGGGCGAACGGCCAGCTGCCCACACCGATCATCGCGCTTACGGCCTCTGCCTTGAAGGGCGATCGAGAAATGTGTCTGGCGGCGGGGTGTACGGCGTATTTGTCGAAACCAATCAAACAGGAGGTGCTGCTGCAAGCCATCAAGGAGCACTGCGTCGTCGCGCCCCCGGCATCAGGAGAGGAAAGGCTCCCGAAGGACACGATCCTTGTGCGCACGAAGCCTAAATTCGCAGACCTGATTCCAGCGTATCTGCAGAACTGCAGGCAGAACGTCATCGCGATGGCGGACGCCCTGGATCGGGTCGACTTCGAGACCGTGACGTTTCTGGGTCACCAGATGAAGGGCTCCGGCGGTGCCTTTGGCTTCCAGGCCATCACTGACATCGGCGCCGCCCTTCAAGAGGCGGGCGAGAGTGCCGACACCGCCGCATCGCGCAAGTCGATGGGCGATCTGTCCAGCTACCTGGATCGTGTCGCGACCGTTTCCGATTAGCCGAGGCCCTTCGCTCGACTGGTCCGGCTTGACCTGGCCTGTGAGTTCACAGCCACCCCAGCGGCGATCCCTTCTCTAGATTCGCCTCATCGCGCGCGCTGCGTGGCGGAGACGATCTCTTCCTCGACCTCCCGCAACCGGTCCTTGCCGAAGTACATTTCGTCGCCGACGAAGAATGTCGGGCTGCCGAAATTGCCGCGCGCCACGGAAGCCTCGGTGTTCGCGATCAGCTTGTCCTTGATCGACTGCTCCTGGGTGCCATCGAGAATCGCCCGGCCATCGAATCCCGAGGCATCGAGCGCGTCTCGGATGACCGCGGCATCGTCCATTTTCTTCGGCTCCTCCCACATATGATGGAAGACCTGATCGACGTAGCGGTCGAAGACTCCATCGCGCTCGGCGACCAGTGCGCCGCGCATGATCTGCACGGTGTTGACGGGGAAATGCGGATTGCTCCGGAACGCGGTGAGATCATGCTTGCGGATGAACCGCTCGGTCTCGCGGCGGGCGTACTCGCCCTTGTTCCTGATGCCCTTGAACTGCACCATGGGCGGCTGGTTGTTCGTCAGCTTGAAGACGCCGCCGAGCAGTACCGGAACATAGGCGATCTGCACGCCGGTCCGCGCCGCAAGGGCGGGCAGGACCTTGTGGCAGAAATAGGCGTTGGGGCTGCCGAAATCGAAGTGAAACTCGACTCTTGGACTCATGATCAGACGCTCCGAGGGGACATGGTGTTCATCTCACCTTTTGAAGAGGCCGTTGCAAGAGGGCCAGCGCCGCGCCGGTCATCAGCACGCCCGCGGCCACCAGCAGACCGATGCCGATGTTGCCAAAAAAGTCTGCCACCAGCCCGGCGCCATAGGGGCCCGCGATCTGGGCCACGGCAAAGATCAGCGTGAACAGGCTGATGGCGCTTCCCCAAGCTTGTGGCGGCAGGTTCTGCCGCACGAAGTTTGCTCCCGCGCCCGGTACCATGAAGACCGACAGGCCGAAGACCACTGCCGACACCAACAGCACGGGCCCTTTCGGCAGCACCACCGGCAAAGCGGTGCCGATGGCGATGCAGGTCATGATCAAGGCCATCGGCAAGCCCGAGGCATGGCGCGCCATTACGCGCCGCCACACGAACGGCGACACGCAGATGCTGGCGCCCAGCACGACCCACACGAACGCGATGAACCCGGCGCTCGCGCGCTGCTCGCTCATCCACGCCGACAAGAAAGTCAGGTAGACGAAGTAGCCCAGGCCGAAGCACGCATAGCCGGCCATCACGGGCAGCATGCGGCGCACCGGCAAGGGTGTCGGCTTGGTCAGTCCAGCCTGCACCGGCGCGTGCAGCCGCGAGGCCGCCCACAGGCCGAGCGGCAGGGCACACAGGCTGACGGCACCGATGGCCATCCAGCCCACCGGCCACGACGCCGGTCCCCATGCGTCCAGCATCAGCGGCAAGCTCCCACCCGTCAGCACCACGCCCAGGCCACCACCCGCGCCGAACAGTATGGCGATGGCCAAGGCGCTGCGGCGTGCATCACCTGGGAACAGCCCCGCAGCGAGCGCGCCCGCGGTGGAGAACGACAGCGCCCCCAGCAGGCCCACGGCGAAGCGCCAGAACGTCTGCCATGCCAACCCGGCGTCCAGCCCCGTGGCCAGCAGTGCCACGGCGGTGGTGGCCATGCCGAAGGCGAAGATACGTGCGGGGGAGAAGCGGCGGATGATCAACATGGTGAGCACCGCACCCCCGAGGTAGCCCAGCGCGTTGGCGGTATTCAGCCAGCCGGCTTGCGCGTAGGTCCACGCCATCTCGGACTTCATCGCCGGAAGCAGCAGACCGTAGGCCAGGCGGGCAAAGCCGTGTGTCACGCAGACGCCCAGCGCGAGGCCGGCCAGCACCAGCCAGGGCCGCGCGAGGGCTGCGGTCGTCATGCGGCGCGCCGCTGGCTGCTCATGTGTCCTCGGAAGGTTTCTGCCGCCACGGCGATCAGCTCGTCGCTGCCGCAATTCGAATCAGGGTTGATTGACGCGAGCGTTGCTTTGTTGCCCCGAACGCCGCGGGATCGCACTCGAGCAATTCCTGCGCATGTTGCGCAATCGTTGCGTCGAACGCGCCGGCATCGACGATGGCGTCGAGGAACGGTGACATCGCCAACGACGGCGCGTTCGCCTTGCCGTCATCCATCGTCAGCGTGGCAACGCCGTCATGTAACGCGAATGAAACAACTTCCGTCATGGATGCTTCCTGACCCTGTCCCCGCGCGAGTGCGGGATCGGTTCAATCGAACCCGTGGAAATGCGCAACATTGGCCAGTGCCTCGCGCTCGCTCACCAGCGTGTTCTCGATCTTGGAATGATCGGCGAAGCCCAGCGCCATGCCGGAGACGAGCACCTGGTCCGCCGGAATGCCCAGATGCTTGAAGACGGGCTTCTGATACGGGATCCACGCCGCCTGCGGGCAGGTGTCGAGGCCGAACTCCCTGGCGGCGAGCATCATCGTCTGCAGGTACATGCCGGCATCGGCCCAGTTGCCGCGGGCGAGGTAGGAATCCACCGTCACGAACAGGCCGACCGGCGCGTCGAAGAACAGAAAATTGCGGGCCGCCTGCCGTGCGCTGGCGGCGCGGTC
>JBILYJ010000249.1:0-7446 GCA_044377795.1 Reyranella sp.
GTCGTCGATCGCCGGCGGCGCGGTCTACAACAACCCGCTGGGTCGCGCGCCGCTGGACCAGATCGGCCTCGGGATTGCCTGGAACAGGGTCAATCAGGCGCTCTACGCCGGCACGTTCGTGCAGCCCAGCGAGACCATGGTCGAACTCTACTGGTCCTGGTCGGTGAGACACCTCTTGATCACGCCCGACGTGCAGCTCTATTTCCAGCCGGCCCTGGCGCCGACGCATCAGATGGCGGCGGTCTTCTCGCTGCGCCTGACCGTGCTGTTTTAATGCGGCGCGCCCGACAAATTGCCGTGCTCGCGCGAACCGCAGCCGCACGACGCTGGCGTTCTGCAGCGGGCCGTGTAACGTCGCGCGCTTCGTCGACTTCCGAGGCCTTGATGATTCGTAAAGCGACCCGCGCCGACCGCCCCCGAATTTCGGAAGTGCGCCTCGCTGTCCACGAGAACCAGCTCAGTGCGACCTCCGTGAGCAAGGTTGAGGCGACGGCCGACTGGATTTTCGAGAACGCGACCTTCTGGGTCTGGGAGGAGGCGGGGGCAGTGCAGGGCTTCTCCGTCGCCGATCCGCGCGACGGCACCATCTTCGGGCTCTTCGTCCACCCCGATTACGAGGGCCGTGGGCTTGGCCGCGCGCTGCTGCCGCTGGCCTGCGAGGATCTGCGGGCGGCGGGCTTTACGGTAGCTGTACTCACCACCGGACCCGGCACGCGGGCCGAGCGGTTCTACCGGGAAAACGGTTGGGAAGAGACCGGGCGCAAGGACGACGGCGAGATTATCTTCCGGAAGCCCCTGTAACGGCACGCTTCAGGGCTGCACGTGCGAGCAGTCGCGTCGAGTCGAGCGTCGGCAGCGGCGAGTTGCCGTCGTTCATGATCAGCGGGATCTCCGTGCAGCCCAGCACGACGGCGTCGCAGCCCTGTTCTTTCATGCGGCCCATCACGCGCTGGAAGGTGGCGATGCCTTGCGGCGTAAAGCGGCTCTGCACCAGCTCATCCATGATGATCTGGTTGAGGGCGTCGCGTTCGGCCTCGATCGGTCGCAGCCACGCAAGTCCTTCGGCCTCGATCTTCTCCGGATAGACCTCGCTGTCGACCAGCCAGCGCGTGCCGGTGATGCCGAGCTTGCGGTAGCCGCGTGCCGCCGCTTCGGTGGCCACCACCTCGGCGATGTGCAGCCAGGGCAAGGGCGAGTGCGGCAGCACGTGGTTCATCGCCTGGTGAATGGTGTTGTCGGGGCAGATCAGGAAATCCGCGCCCGCTCGTGCAAGCTTGTGTGCCGACGACAGCATCAGCTCGGCCACGCCGGCGCGGTCGCCACGATCGAGGCGGTCGACATAGTCGGCGAGCGAATGGGTGTGCAGCGAGACTTCCGGGTGGGCGTGCGGACCCAGGAAGCCCGCGCCCTCGACGCAGATGGTCTTGTAGCAGAGCGCCGCGCCCTCGGCGGAGCAGGCGACGATTCCGATATGTTGCGGCATCGATCAGCCCTTGGCGCGCGGATGGGCGGCGCGATAGACCGCGGCGAGGCGGGCGGAGTCGACGTCGGTGTAGCGTTGTGTGGTCGACAGCGAGGCGTGGCCCAGCAACTCCTGGATGGTGCGCAGATCGCCGCCGGCGCCCAGCAGGTGGGTGGCGAAGGAGTGGCGCAGCGCGTGCGGCGTCACGCTTTCGGCGAGGCCAAGATCGCGGCGGATCTCGCGCACCCGCTTCTGCACGATGGCGGGATCGAGCGCGCCCCCGCGCGCGCCCATGAAAATGCGGTCGGAGGGTTTTGCCGCCGCGAGCCACGGGCAGGCGTCGCGATATTTCCTGAGCGCCTGCAGCGCCTGCGGCAGCAAGGGCACTAGTCGCGTCTTGTTGCCCTTGCCGGTGACCGCGAGCGTGTCGCGGCCGCTCTTCAGCAGGTCGTCGACCTCCGCCCTGGTGAGCGACAGCGCCTCGCCGATGCGCAGGCCGGCGCCATAGAGCAGGATCAGCACGGCGGCGTCGCGCAGGTCGATCCACGGCGCGCGCTCCTGGTCGGGTTCGGCCGCGAGCAGATCCTCCATGTCGCGCTCGCTCAGTGCCTTCGGCACGGAGCGCGGCAGCTTGGGCGTCTGGATGGTGGCGATGCTCGCATTGTGGGCGAGCTTGTTCTTGTCGAGGAAGCGGAAGAAGGAGCGCACCGAGGAGAAGGCGCGGGCCGTCGAGGAGCGCGCCATCCCCTGGCGCGAGCGCTCGGCCAGCCAGGCGCGGAACTCGGCGGGCTTCAGCCGGGCGAGGGCCTCGAGCGTCGGCGTCTCGCCGAGATAGGTCGCCATGAAGCCGAGGAAGGTCGCGACGTCGTGCTCATAGGCGATGAGCGTGTGGTCGGCGAGCCGGCGCTCGCTCTTCAGCCAGTCGCGCCACGCCGCCTGTGCGTCTGCGACACTCACGGCGATGCTACTCGGGCAGGTCGAGCCAGGCGCGAATCGTGTTCTCCAGCACCTTCGACAGAAAGAACAGCAGCTCGGTCGCCATCTCCGGTCCGAAGGCCTCGGGATCGCGGGCGCCGAAGCACATGACGCCGTCGGGTGAACCCGACGACACCTGCAGGCGCATCAGCACGTCGGACTTCACGAAGCGCGCGACGTCGCCGAAGAACGCCTCCTCGCCCACGATGCTCGAGCGCAGGCGGGCATGCTTGTCCGGCCCGATCGCGGCGTCGATGGCCCCCGGCGCCAGCACGTAGACGCCGCGCACCGGCACGCGCTTGGGGGCGTCGGCATTGGCCTCGATCGCGAGCGTGATGAAGTCGACGTCGAGCAACTCGGGCAGCTCGTGCGTCACGACGTGGATCATCTTCTCGAAGGTCGTCGCCTGGATGATGCTGATGACCGCCGCCTGGATGCGGTTCTGGACGATCTGGTTCTGCTTGGAGTTGGCGATGATCTCGGTGCGCTCGACCTTGAGCTTCTCGATCTCGCCGCGCAGGCGCTTCAGAATCGCCTGCTGCATGTCGATGACGCCCGGGCCCTGGACGCGCGGCGTCACGCCCATCTCGGCGGCCAGTTCGCCGTTCTTGTCGAAGAAATCGAGATGGGCCTTGAGATAGGCCACGACGTCGTCGGCGGTGATCAGCTTCACCTGCCGGCCGGAGCCGTCGGGCGCCGGAATCGTACCGTCATTGGCCATGTGCCCGTCCTCGGGTCAGAGGATCGACTGGCCGGTCTTGGCCCAGTCGTCGAGGAAGGCCTTGAGACCGTTGTCCGTCAGAGTGTGCTTGAAGAGCTGGCGCAGCACGTTGGGCGGCAGGGTGCCGACATGGGCGCCGAGCTTGGCGGCCGCGATCACGTGCTGGGTGTGGCGGATCGAGGCCACGAGGACCTCGGTCTTGAAGTGCGGATACTGGCGGTAGATCGTCATGATCTCGGCGATCAGATGCATGCCGTCCTGGCCGATATCGTCGAGACGGCCGACGAAGGGCGAGACGAAGGTGGCGCCGGCCTTGGCGGCAAGCAGGGCCTGCGCCGCCGAGAAGCACAGGGTGACGTTCACCATCGTGCCTTCGGAGGTCAGCGCCTTGCAGGTCTTGAGACCGTCCGGCGTCAGCGGGACCTTCACGGTGACGTTCTTCGCCAGCTTGGCGAGCTTGCGGCCTTCCTCGAGCATCGTCTTGTGGTCGGTCGCGACGGTTTCGGCGCTGACCGGGCCCGGGACGATGGCGCAGATCTCCTTGATCACGTCGAGCATCTGCCGGCCGGACTTGGCGATCAGCGAGGGGTTGGTCGTCACGCCGTCGAGCAGGCCGGAGGCCGCGAGATCCGTGATATCGGCGACATCGGCGGTATCGACGAAGAACTTCATATAAACTACCCCAATGGCCAGTGGTTCAGACTCGCCTGTTACCACAATTTCTAGCGATTCCCCTTCGGAGCCACAAGCCAAGGGGACCGCATCGTCGCGTCTCGAACCGGTGGAAAACACGATCAAGGTCCTGCTGCCGCTGCCGCTCGGCGATGCCTACGACTATCGAGTCCCGGAAGGGATGGCGGTGGTGCCGGGACATTTCGTCGTCGTGCCGCTCGGCAAGCGGGAAACCATCGGCGTCGTCTGGGGTGCGGGCACGGGTGACGTCGCACCGGAGAAGCTGCGCGACGTGATCGCCGTCCTTCCGGCCTTGCCCATGGCCGACGCGATGCGCCGCTTCGTCGACTGGGTCTCGGCCTACACGCTGATGCCTGCAGGTGCCGTGCTGCGCATGGCCATGAGCGTGCCCTCGGCGCTCGAGGCGCCCAAGACCGAGCTCGTCTATCGTCCGGCCGCGCCGACCGGCGACACCGCGCTGAAGCTCACGGCGGCACGCCGTCGCGTGCTGGAGCAGTTGAAGGACGGGCCGTCGATGACCGCTTCGGAGCTGGCGCATCTCGCAGGCGTCGGCGCGTCGGTCGTGAAGAGCATGGCATCGCTTGGATTGCTGGACGCCGAGGAGCGCATCGTCCGTCGATCCTTTCCGCAACCGGACGGGCTGCATGCGGGTCCGACCCTGTCGCCGGCCCAGAAGATCGCCGCCGACGGGCTCGTCGGAAAAGTGAAGGCCCACGCCTTCTCGGCGACCCTGCTTGACGGCGTTCCGGGGGCCGGCAAGACCGAAGTCTATTTCGAGGCGATCGCCGCGTGCCTCGCCGCCGGCCGGCAGGTTCTGGTGCTGCTGCCCGAGATTGCGCTCACGGCGCAGTGGCTGAAGCGCTTCGAGGATCGCTTCGGCGCGATGCCCTCGCCCTGGCATTCCGGCCTGACCAGCCTTGAGCGCCGCGAGACCTGGCGCGCTATCGCCGAGGGAAGGGTGGGGGTCGTGGTCGGTGCACGCTCCGCGCTGTTCCTGCCCTTCGCCAACCTCGGCCTGATCGTGGTCGACGAGGAGCACGACAGCTCGTTCAAGCAGGACGAGGGTGTCGTCTACAACGCGCGCGACATGGCGGTGGTGCGCGCACGCCTTGCCTCCGCACCCATCGTGCTGGCATCGGCGACGCCGTCGCTCGAAAGCGTCGTCAACGTGAAGAGCGGCCGCTACGGCGAAGTGCACCTGCCGGGCCGTCACGGCGGGCATCGGCTGGCGACCCTGTCGGCGATCGATCTGCGGCGCACGCCGCCGCCGCGCGCGCGCTGGCTGTCGCCACCGGTCGTCGAGGCCATGAAGGAGACGCTGGCCGCCCGCGAACAGACGCTGCTGTTCCTCAATCGCCGCGGCTATGCGCCGATTACGCTCTGCCGGGCCTGCGGCTCGGGGCTCGAATGTCCGCAATGCTCGGCGTGGCTGGTCGAACACCGGTTTCGCCGCACCCTGGTCTGCCATCATTGCGGCTATTCCGAGCCGCCGGCGCAGACCTGCCGGCACTGCGGGGCGGTCGACCAGTTCGTCGCCTGCGGTCCCGGCGTCGAACGCCTGGCGGAGGAGGCGCTGGAGCTCTTTCCCGAGGCGCGCCTGGAACTCTTCACCTCGGACAGCCTGATGAACCGCGACGAGGCGTCGGCGGCCGTCGACCGCATGGAGAAGGGCGAGATCGACATCCTGATCGGCACGCAGATGGCGGCGAAAGGCCATCATTTCCCGAATCTGACCCTCGTGGCGGTGATCGATGCCGATCTCGGCCTGAACGGCGGGGATCTGCGCGCGGCCGAACGGACCTTCCAGCTTCTCTATCAGGTGGCCGGCCGCGCCGGCCGCGACGGGCGGCCGGGCAGGGCGCTGATCCAGACGCACAATCCGGAGCACCCCGTGATGCAGGCGCTGGTGTCGGGGGATCGCGACCGGTTCGTCGAGGCCGAGCTTCATGATCGGGCCGCGGCGGGCATGCCTCCCTACGGGCGGCTGGCCTCGCTGATCATTTCCGGGCCGGACCCCGTCGCGGTCGACAATGTCTGCGCCGCACTGGCGCGCCAGGTGCCCCAGCAGGAGGGCGTCACGGTGCTGGGGCCGTCGGTCGCACCACTGGCCCTGCTGCGCGGCCGACACCGGCGGCGCTTCCTGCTCAAGGCTGCCCGCGACACGGCCGTCCAGCCCTTGCTGCACGCCTGGCTTGAGAAGATCGGCCTTCCGGGGTCGGTCCGGCTGCAGGTCGACGTCGACCCCTATTCCTTCCTTTGAGACCCCGCGCCGAAAAACCGCTGTAGAACAGTGCTTTGCCGACGTTGCGCCGGGAAATGCAGCATGGTAGCAACGCGCGCTTTTCCGGGGTGGGGCGGCAAGCGACGCGGAGCGTTCTGCTGAAGAAAAGCGTGTAATTTCAATGGCTTGCCGGCCGTGTTCCGCGGCAGGGGAGAGGCTCTCGACGTGACCACCGCAACCACCGGCGTTGCCGGACGCTACGCCAGCGCCCTTTTTGAGCTCGCGGACGGCTCCAAGTCCCTCGATCAGGTCGCGCAGGACCTCGCCACCTTTCGCAGGATGGTCGCCGAGAGCACGGATCTCGCCCGGCTCATCGCCAGCCCGGTCATTTCGCGCGCCCTGCAGGGCAAGGCGCTGATGGCCGTGCTCGACGCCGCCGGCATCTCCGGTTTGACCCGCAATTTCGTCGGCACCGTGGCGGCCAACGGCCGGGCCCGCGACCTGCCGGCGATGGCCACTGCGTTCTTGGCCGAGCTGGCCTCTCGCCGCGGCGAGACCACCGCTACGGTCACGTCGGCCGTTCCGCTTTCGCCCGCCCAGCTGCAGCAGCTCAGCGATTCGCTGCGCTCGGTACTGGGCAGTAACAAGGTTTCCATCGACGCGCGCGTCGAACCCGACATTCTCGGCGGTCTCGTCGTGAAGGTCGGCTCGCGCCTGTTCGATTCGTCCGTCCGCAGCAAGCTGCAGCGCTTGCAGCTTGCCATGAAGGGAGTTGCCTAATGGATATCCGTGCCGCCGAAATCTCGGCCATTCTGAAGCAGCAGATCGCCAACTTCGGCACCGAGGCCGAAGTGGCCGAGGTCGGCCAGGTCCTCTCCGTCGGTGACGGCATCGCGCGCGTCTACGGCCTCGACAGCGTCAAGGCCGGCGAGATGGTCGAGTTCCCGGGCGGCATCAAGGGCATGGCGCTCAATCTCGAGAGCGACAATGTCGGCGTCGTGATCTTCGGTGAGGATCGCACGATCCGCGAAGGCGACACGGTCAAGCGTACCGGCACCATCGTCGACGTTCCGGTCGGCAAGGGCCTGCTCGGCCGCGTGGTCGACGGTCTCGGCAACCCGATCGACGGCAAGGGACCGCTGGCAACCACCGAGCGTCGCCTGGTCGAGGTGAAGGCGCCTGGCATCATTCCACGCAAGTCGGTGAACGAGCCGATGCAGACCGGCCTCAAGGCCGTCGACTCGCTGGTCCCGGTCGGCCGCGGCCAGCGCGAGCTGATCATCGGCGATCGCCAGACCGGCAAGACCGCCGTCGCCATCGACACCTTCCTGAACCAGAAGGGCATCAACAAAGGCACCGACGAGAGCCGCAAGC
>JBILYJ010000278.1:0-6857 GCA_044377795.1 Reyranella sp.
AGACGCTCGAGGACAACGGTGCGCTGGAATACTCCATCGTCGTCGCCGCCACCGCGTCCGACCCGGCGCCCGTGCAGTTCCTCGCGCCCTACACCGGTTGCGCCATGGGCGAGTACTTCCGCGACAACGGCATGCATGCCGTGATCGTGTATGACGATCTTTCCAAGCAGGCCGTCGCCTATCGCCAGATGTCGCTGCTGCTGCGCCGCCCGCCGGGCCGCGAAGCCTATCCCGGCGACGTGTTCTATCTCCATTCGCGCCTGCTCGAGCGCGCTGCCAAGCTCAACGAGAAGAACGGTTCGGGTTCGCTGACGGCGCTGCCGATCATCGAGACGCAGGCCGGCGACGTCTCGGCCTACATCCCGACCAACGTGATCTCGATCACCGACGGCCAGATCTTCCTCGAGACCGAGCTCTTCTATCAGGGCATCCGTCCCGCCATTAACGTCGGCCTGTCGGTCAGCCGCGTCGGCTCGGCCGCGCAGATCAAGGCGATGAAGCAGGTCGCCGGCACCATCAAGCTGGAGCTGGCGCAGTATCGCGAAATGGCGGCCTTCGCCCAGTTCGCCTCGGATCTCGACGCCTCGACCCAGCGCCTGCTGGCGCGCGGCCAGCGCCTGACCGAGCTGCTGAAGCAGGGCCAGTTCTCGCCGATGCCGGTCGAGGAGCAGGTCATCTCGCTCTATGCCGGCACCCGCGGTTTCCTCGACACGCTGCCGGTCGCTCGCGTCAACGAGTTCGAGCGCCAGTTGCTCGACGCGGTCCGGGCCGAGGGTTCGATCCTCGCCTCGATCCGCGAGAAGCGCGAAATCGTCAAGGAGACCGACGACAAGCTGAAGGCGTTCCTCGCCGACTTCGTCAAGAAGTTCGCCTAACACCCGAAGGTTTCGATGCCTAGCCTCAAGACCTTCCGCCTCAGGATCCGAAGCGTCCAGTCGACGCAGAAGATCACCAAGGCCATGAAGATGGTTGCAGCCGCCAAGCTGCGGCGCGCGCAGGAGCAGGCCGCCGCGGCTCGCCCCTATGCGGAGTCCATGGACAAGATCCTGGCGTCGCTCGGCGCGAGCTTCCAGGGCGCTTCCGGCGGTCCGCGACTGCTGGTGGGCACCGGTTCCGACCAGGTGCATCTCGTCATCGTCGCAACCGGCGACCGTGGCCTGTGCGGCGGCTTCAACAGCACGATCGTGCGCGAGGCGCGCCGTCAGATCCGCGCGCTTCTGAACGAAGGCAAGACGGTCAAGATCTTCTGCGTCGGACGCAAGGGCCGCGACCAGCTGCGTCGCGACTTCAGTTCCATGATCGTCGAGACCATGACCGATCTCGGCCGGCCGCGCCTGTCTTTCGCGGACGCCCAGAAGGTCGCCGCGCGCGTCATGGAAATGTACGAGGCGGGCGAATTCGACGTCGCGAAGGTGATCTTCAATCACTTCAAGTCGGCGATGACCCAGATCGTCACCGTGCAGCAGCTGATCCCGCCGCCGATGCCGGAAGCCTCGGCCGCGCCGGCCGCCGCCGGCGGCGCGATCTACGAGTTCGAGCCGGACGAGGGCGAGATCCTCGCCGACCTGCTGCCGCGCAATCTCACCGTCCAGATCTTCCGCATCCTGCTGGAGAACGCGGCGAGCTTCTACGGCTCGCAGATGACGGCCATGGACAACGCCTCGCGCAACGCAGGCGACGTGATCAAGAAACTGACGCTGCAGATGAACCGCTCGCGCCAGGCCTCGATCACCAAGGAACTCATCGAGATCATCTCGGGCGCCGAGGCCGTCTAGGCCGGCTGCCATGCAATCGAAGGAAAGGGATCCGCTATGGCTACCAACAACATCGGCACGATCACCCAGATCACGGGCGCGGTCGTGGACGTGCGTTTCGACGCCGACCTGCCGAACATCCTGAACGCGCTGCACGTGAATGCCGACGGACGCCTGATCGTGCTGGAAGTCGCCCAGCATCTCGGTGAATCCGAGGTTCGCACCATCGCGATGGATACGACCGACGGTCTGGTCCGCGGCGAGAAGGCAGTCGATACCGGCTCGCCGATCCAGATGCGGGTCGGTCCGGAGACGCTCGGCCGCATCCTGAACGTCATCGGCGAGCCGATCGACGAGCGCGGTCCGGTCGGCAACAAGACCACCCTGCCGATCCATCGCAGCGCGCCCGAGTTCGTCGAGCAGTCGACGGAAGCGCAGATTCTGGTCACGGGCATCAAGGTCATCGACCTGCTCGCGCCCTACGCCAAGGGCGGCAAGATCGGCCTGTTCGGCGGCGCCGGCGTCGGCAAGACCGTGACGATCATGGAGCTGATCAACAACGTCGCGAAGGCGCATGGCGGCGTGTCGGTGTTCGCCGGTGTCGGTGAGCGCACCCGCGAGGGCAACGACCTCTATCACGAGATGATCGAGGGCGGCGTCATCAAGCTCGACGGTCCGGGCTCGAAGGTGGCTCTGGTGTACGGCCAGATGAACGAGCCGCCGGGCGCCCGCGCCCGTGTCGCGCTGTCGGGCCTCACAGTCGCCGAATACTTCCGCGACGCCGAAGGCCAGGACGTGCTGTTCTTCGTCGACAACATCTTCCGCTTCACCCAGGCCGGCTCGGAAGTGTCGGCGCTGCTGGGTCGTATCCCGTCGGCGGTGGGTTATCAGCCGACCCTGGCCACCGACATGGGCGGCCTGCAGGAGCGCATCACCTCGACCAAGAAGGGCTCGATCACCTCGGTGCAGGCCATCTACGTGCCCGCCGACGACTTGACCGACCCGGCGCCTGCCGCCTCGTTCGCCCACTTGGACGCGACGACCGTGCTCAGCCGCTCGATCGCCGAGCAGGCGATCTTCCCGGCCGTCGACCCGCTCGACTCGACCTCGCGCATGCTCGACCCGCGCGTCGTCGGCCAGGAGCACTACGACATCGCCCGTTCCGTTCAGCGCGTGCTGCAGCAGTACAAGTCGCTGCAGGACATCATCGCCATTCTGGGCATGGACGAGCTCTCGGAAGAGGACAAGCTGGTCGTGAGCCGTGCCCGCAAGATGCAGCGCTTCCTCAGCCAGCCGTTCCACGTGGCCGAAGTGTTCACCGGCACGCCGGGCGTGTTCGTGAAGCTCGAGGACACGATCAAGGCGTTCAAGGGCATCCTCGCCGGCGAGTACGATGACCTGCCGGAACCGGCCTTCTACATGGTCGGCACGATCGAGGAAGCCGTGACCAAGGCCAAGAAGCTCGCGGCCGAGGCGGCCTAAGCAGATGGCCAAGGTCTCCTTCCGTCTGGTGATGCCCGAGCGCGAGTTGCTCGCGACCGAGGCCGACATGGTGGTCGTCCCGGGCAGCGAAGGCGACTTCGGCGTGCTGCCGGGCCACGCCCCGCTGGTCTCGACCGTTCGCCCGGGCGTCCTCGAGGTCTACCAGGGCAGCAAGGTCGAGCGGCGCTTCCTCGTGGCCGGCGGCTTCGCCGAGGTCACGCCGGAGCGTTGCACGGTGCTGGCCGACGAGGCGGTGCCCTTCGAACAGGTCACCGTGGCGCAACTCGACGAGCGCGAGCGCGCCGCCCGCAACGATATCACTGACGCCGCTACGCCCGCCGAGAAGGTCGCCGCCGAGAAGAACCTGGGGATCGCCCAGGATCTCAAGCGCGCACAGGCCTTCTACGCCAGCCGCTGATTTCAGCGCTACTGCGCAATTTTCAGTCGAAAAGTACTCCGGTCTGCCATTGAAAGGCGGGCCGGAGGCGGCTCTATTACGCTGGTGAGACAACGCACCGAGGGTGCTCGTTCATGGGTAACTGGACACTCGAGACGATCGCGTGGGAACGCTTCGACGCGTCGAAGGTGGATCCGGAGATCGTCCGCAACATCAAGGCCGCGGCCCTGGTGGAGCGGAACGGCGGCGATTACGGCATCTATCTCGGCCGCGTCTTCGCCGACGACCCCGCCTTCATGGACGCCGTGGAAAACTGGGTGGTCGAGGAGGTCCAGCACGGCATGGCGCTGGGCCGCTGGGCCCAGCTCGCCGACCCGTCATGGGATTTCGACGCGGCCTTCGAGCGGTTCCGGACCGGCTACAAGCTGCCGCTCCATGTCAGCGAATCGGTGCGTGGCAGCAGAGCCGGCGAGATGATCGCCCGCTGCATCGTCGAGACCGGCACCAGCTCTTATTACAGCGCCCTCAAGGATGCGACCGAGGAGCCGGTGCTGAAGCAGATCTGCCAGAAGATCGCAGCCGACGAGTTCCGCCACTACAAGCTCTTCTATGGGCACCTCAATCGCTGCCTCGAGCGCGACCGCCTGAACCGCTGGTCACGGCTGCGCATCGGCTGGGGGCGCCTCGCCGAGAGCGAGGACGACGAGCTGGCCTATGCCTATTTCGCCGCCAACGAGCCGACCGGAGCGGTCTACGACCGCAAGCGCAACATGCAGGCCTATGCCAGGCGTGCCTATCCGCTCTACCGCCAGACCCACGTGCAGCGCGCCATGGCCATGGTGCTCAAGGCGGTCGGGCTGGAGCCGCAGGGCCGGCTCAACAACCTGATGACCCGCGCGGGCCTGTGGTTCCTGCGCCGCAACGTCGCCAAGCTGGCCGCGCAGGGGGCTTAGCGCAAAGGTCCCTCGCTTACGCTCGGGATGACAAGAGGTTGTGGTTCGCCACCTGCTGTCATCCCGAGCGTAAGCGAGGGACCTTTCGCTTTCTTGACCTCAAATCAGGTCGGCGAATTCTTCGAATACCGCGTCGTAGACGGCGCGCTTGAAGGGCACGATCAGCGTCGACAGTTCGCTGGGGGCGATCCAGCGCCAGGCGGCGAATTCCTGGTCGTGTGCGGCGATGTCGATGTCGGCATCGGTTCCGGTGAAGGCCAGCGCGAACCATTTCTGCGCCTGGCCACGCCAGCGGCCCTTCCAGTAGGCAGGCCGCCGCTCCTCCGGCACCTCATAGGAGATCCACGCGGCGCTCTCGCGCAGCAACAGCGCCTTGGTCGTGCCGACCTCCTCGTGCAGTTCGCGACAGGCGGCCTCGACCGGCGTCTCGCCCTTGTCGATGCCGCCCTGGGGCATCTGCCAGGCATCGGGCTGGTTGGCGCGGCAGCCGACGAAGACGCGGCGATCGGGAGCGATCAGCATCAGGCCGACGTTCCGTCGGTATTCGGGTGCGATGGCGATGGTCATGAGCCTCAGGGGCGGAGCTGCGCAGGTTGGGCCCGCAAGCGGGTCATGCAGGCGTCGCGGCATTCGAAATGCCCGATGATCGGCACGAAAGATACGGCGGTCTTGCCCTCCTGGCCCTTGTACCAGGCGGCGATGGCGGTGATCGCCTCGTCGTCCGGCTGCATGACGCCGAACGCGTGGCGCGGTGCGCGGCCGGGAGCGGTCTCGCTCACCCACGCGCCGAGCCGGTCGAGATTGCCGGCAACGCCGTCGCCCGCGAGCTTGTAGTCCAGCACATCGGTGCTGCGGGCATAGCCCACGCCCAGCTCCTCGGCCAAGCGCTGGATCGGCGTCGCCCCCGGCGCCGGATTGACCTCGATCAGCGCAAGGCCCCGCTCGGCGATTTCCATGACCAGCGGCCGCATCACCACCTCAGATTGCGCCGCGCGCCCGGGCGGGGAGATCACGAGGCCGACATAGCCTTCGCCCCGCGCCAGGGTGGCGCGCAGCCGGCGAAGATTCTCCGGCCCGTCGGCGGTGGCTTCGATCGGCCGGACACCGCGCTCGGCGACGGCGAGATCGTCCATGGGCAGCATCAGGTAGCTCTCATGGCCGAACGCGCGGGCCTGTGCCAGCCGGCGCGGCAGGTCGGGCGTGCCGGGCAGGAAGGCCAGGCTGGCCTCGGGCGGAAGGTCCTCTATGGCACGACGCATCGCGGCTTCGTTGAGGCCGACATTGATCACGAGCAGTCCGAGACGCGCCGGCGGGCCGGCCGGATCGAAGCGCCTCGCATGGGCGATCCACGGCATCCAGCCCGAGGGCGCAACGCGCGGCAGGCGAAGCCCGTCGGCGGTCGTCTCGACCAGCGCGGCGAGGTCGTCGGTGGGCAGGCTGCGGAATCCCGACGGCTTTGGCGGGCGCCGCGGCAGCGGCAGGGACCGGATTTCCGCCGGTGCGGGTGCCGTGGTGGCGGCATCTTCGGCAGCGGGCAACGGCGCCGAGGCCGCCACGGCGCTGTCGACGATCTGCGGCGTCTTGCCGTCGAAGTCGCCGAAGGCGATGCCGGCAGAGACCGCGATCAGGCCGAAGACCAGAAGGTAGGCCGCGACCAGACCCCGAAGGTCTGGCCGCTTCTTTGCGACGATCGCGACGCGCCGGCTGGACCTGGCGGCGGACATGGTCACGCCGTCATCCCGGAAGGCCGATCAGTTGGCCTTGCTGCTGTAGAGCGAGATGCCGCGGATCAGGTCGGCCGCGCGCAGCAGCTGGTAGTCGGCAGCCTGCTCCTTCGGCGGCTCGTCCGGGTCGCCGGACGGCGTCGCCTGCGGAGCGGTCTGGCCGGCCGCCTTGTCGTCGGTCTTGTCGCCCGGCTTGGCGGCTTCCGGCTTGGCGTCGCCCGGCTTCGCCGGCGGCGGGACCGCCGGCTTGTCGTTGGGGTTGGTGATCGAGCGGCGCAGGTTCTCCTCGCGGAAGCTCGAACGCTGCTGGATGTTCTCGATCTTCGCGGGCTCGACCTCGATGTCCGGCTTGATGCCTTCCTTCTGGATCGAGCGGCCCGACGGCGTGAAGTAGAGCGCCGTGGTCAGGCGGATCGCGCCGCCGCCGGTCACCTGCATGATGGTCTGGACCGAGCCCTTGCCGAACGACCGGGTACCGAGAACGATGGCCCGGCGGTGGTCCTGCAGCGCGCCCGCCACGATCTCCGAGGCCGAGGCCGAGCCGCCG
>JBILYJ010000543.1:0-3726 GCA_044377795.1 Reyranella sp.
CATCGGCGCGCCGGCCGGCACGCCGGAGCCGATCCTCGCCCGGCTCGAGACCGCGATCGCCGAGGCGCTGAAGTCGGCCGACATCCAGAAGCGCTGGAACGACGATCTCGGCCTCGACATGCCACCGCCCGGCCGTGCCGGGTTCGACCAGTTCCTGGCCGAGGACCGCAAGCTCTGGGAGCCCGCGGTCAAGGCCTCGGGCGTGAAGCTCGACTGATTTTCCTCGGGAGTAGTTTGGATGTCCGTACAGTTTGCCGAAGTCCCGGACGAGGCCGGAGAGATCGCCGCGCGCTGGCTCGATTCGTTCGGCGCAGCGCTTCAGGCGCAGGATGCCGCTGCCGTCGCGGCGACGTTCCTGCCCGACGGGCATTGGCGTGATGTGCTGGCCTTCACCTGGGACGTCGTCACCCATTCCGGACGGACGGCGATCGAGGCGGCGCTGGCGCCGCTGCTGGCGCGCACCGCCGCGAAGGATGTGGAGATCCCCGGCGCGCGCACGCCGCCGCGTCGCGCGAAGCGGGCCGGCATCGACTGCATCGAGGCGATCTTCGGGTTCGAGACCGCCTTTGGCCATGCCAACGCCGTCGTGCGCCTCGTCGAGGCTGACGGCGAGTGGCGGGCCTGGTCGTTGCTCACCACGCTCGAGGAGCTGCATGGCTGGCCCGACGGGAGGCCGCGCGAGCTGAGCGACGCCGAGCGCTACAGCCGCGACTTCGGCGGCGCCAACTGGCTCGACCAGCGGCTCAAGGCGCAGGCCTACGAGGATCGCGATCCGGCCGTGCTGGTGGTCGGTGGCGGTCAGGCGGGTCTCGCGACCGCGGCCCGCCTGCGGGCACTGGGCGTCGATACGCTGATCGTCGATCGGCATCAGAGGATCGGCGACAACTGGCGGCGGCGTTATCACTCGCTCACGCTGCACAACGAGGTGCACGTCAATCACCTGCCGCTGATGCCCTTTCCCTCGACCTTCCCGGTGTTCATTCCCAAGGACAAGCTGGCGAACTGGTTCGAGTCCTATGTCGAAAACCTCGACCTCAACTACTGGACCGACACGCAGCTCACCTCGGGCAGCTACGACGAGGCCACGCAGCGCTGGACCGTGACCTTGAAGCGCGGCGACGGGACCGAGCGCGTGCTTCATCCGCGCCACGTCGTCTTCGCCACCGGCGTCAGCGCCATTCCGATCGAGCCGTCGCTGCCGGGCCTCGACACGTTCGCCGGCACGGTGATGCATTCCGGCGCCTACACCAACGGCGCGGACTGGAAGGGACGCAAGGCGATCGTCGTCGGCACCGGCAACAGCGGTCACGACGTCGCGCAGGATCTCTGCGCCAGCGGCGCCGAGGTGACGATGGTGCAACGCAGCCCGACCTATGTCGTGTCGATCCGCGAGGCGCAGAAGGTCTATGCGATCTACACCGAGGGCCTGCCGTTCGAGGATTGCGACCTGCTGGCCGCCGCCTCGCCCTATCCGGTGCTGCAGCGCGCCTACCAGCTCTCGACCGCCGAGATGCGCCAGGTCGACCGCGATCTCCTGTCGGGACTGGAGAAGCGCGGCTTCCGCCTGACCTATGGCGAGGACGATACCGGCTTCCAGATGATGTATCTGCGCCGCGGCGGCGGCTACTACTTCAACGTCGGCTGCTCCGACATGATCGTCGATGGGCGTATCAAGCTGCTGCAGTACGACGACATCGAGCGGTTCGAGACGCGCGGCGTGCGCCTGAAGGATGGGACGCTGCGCGAGGCCGAGCTGGTGGTGGTCGCCACCGGCTACAAGAACCAGCAGGAGACGGTGCGGGCCTTCCTGGGCGACAAGGTGGCCGACCGGATCGGACCGGTCTGGGGCTTCGATGCCGGCGGGGAACTCGCCAACATGTTCAAGCCGACGCCGCAGCCCGGCCTGTGGTTCATCGCCGGCAGCCTGGCCCAGTGCCGCATCTATTCCCGCTATCTAGCGCTGCAGATCAAGGCGCGCGAGGAGGGGCTGGTTCATTAGAGTGTTTCCGCCTTTTTGAATTCACTCACTTACCTCATCCTGAGGAGGCCCGAAGGGCCGTCTCGAAGGATGGGCAATAGACGCGATGCTCGTGCCCACCCTTCGAGACGCGCTCCTATGGAGCGCTCCTCAGGGTGAGGTCGTTGTTGGAAAGGCCGGGTCGAGAAGACTCTAAATGAACTGACGGATCGCCGCGATCACGACCAGGGCGCCGATCGCCATGACTGCGCTGCCCAGCGAGATCACGTAGAGGGCGCGGCCCGGTGACAGCCGGCCCATATGGGCGGCGATCCAGAAGAACGGGTCGTTGACGTGGCAGATCGCCATCGAGCCGGCGCCGACGGCCGCGGCCGCGATGGCGCGGCCCGAGGCGCTGTCGAGGCCGAGTGCCGGCAGCATCGGCTCGACCATGCCCGAGGCGGTGAGCACGGCGGTAAGCGAGTTGCCCTGCATCGTCTTCACGATGGCGGCCGCCAGGAACGGCGTCAGAACGCCGTAGCGCGGATGCAGCGCATGTTCGGCCAGCAGCTCCGACATGCCGGTCTCGTCGAAGACACGGGCCAGCCCGCCCGATGCACCCACCGCCAGCAGCAGCGGCGCCCAGGAGCGGCCGGCGAGGACCGAGGGCTCCCAGCGGCGGGCGAGCACGATCGCCAGGGTGATGGCGATGGCCGTCAGCATCAGGGGCTTGGAGATGCCGATGTAGAATTCGCGCGCGCCGCCCTTGCCCAGGGGCTCGCTGGGCATCTGCGCCACCGACTGCAGGACCAGCAGCACGAGCGGGATACCCACGCACAGCCACGCCCAGGAGAGCCCTCCCTCCGTCGGCTGGGACGGGACCTGTCGCACCACGTGCCACCAGCCCAGGGCCACGGCGACCGCCGCGACCGGCAGGGCGATCATGAATTCCGTGCGGATGTCGGCCTTCATGACTGAAGCCGCTGCGACGGCGAGAGGCGAGGGCGCCATCAGCGCGGCGACGGCGAGCAGGGTGAGCGCCAGACCGAGCGCGCGCCGCGGTGCGTCCTGTCCGGCGGGCTGGAGGAGCGCCAGCCCGGCCGAAGCGGAGGCCCCCAGTCCCGCCACCACGCCCGCGGCGGCAGAGGTGCCGGTGCCGAGCGGCGTGCGCAGCACCAGGCCGCTTACCAGCACGCCCGCGACGACCAGCAGGCCGGTCTGCTCGAGCGCCGTCGTGAAGCCCAGCCCAAACGCCTTTCCGACCGACTGGAAGGTCATGTCGGCAGCGATGCCATAGACCACGACCGTGCCCATGATCGCGAGAAAGACCGGCAGGCGGACGCGCTGGACCAGGAAAACGATGGCGGCCACCGCAATCGGCAGCAGGAGGGAAGCGAGAATCATGACGGGACGAACCTTAGTGTCCTGCTACAGTCCCGTCATGCGCCTCCTCGTCGCTCTCCTGATGTTATTCGGTCTCGCGTCGCCCGCTCATGCCGAGGCATTGGTGCGCATCGAGGGCCGGAACTTCGTCGAACCCGACGGCCGCATCCTGCACCTCAAGGGAATAAGCCTCGGCAACTGGCTGATGCCCGAGGGCTACATGTTCAAGTTCGAGGTCGCGAAGTCACCGCGCCAGATCTACGGCGCCTTCGATCGCCTGCTGGGACCGGAGCGCGCGGCCCAGTTCTGGCGACAGTATCGTGACACCTACGTGACCGAGGACGACATCCGCTTCATCAAGTCGGTCGGCTTCAACATGGTGCGCG
>JBILYJ010000092.1:0-14225 GCA_044377795.1 Reyranella sp.
ACGGTCGCCGCCTATACCGACCAGGCCTACAGCGAAGCCGGCGCGACGATCGTGCCGGACGCGGCCTCGGCCCTCGCCGTGGGCGACATCGTCTTCAAGATCCAGCGGCCGATGACGGCCGAGGAAGGGCTCGACGAGCTCGGCCTGCTGCGCCAGGGCCAGACCCTGATGTCGCCGCTCGGGGCACTGACCAACAAGGAGCTGGTGCAGGCACTCGCGTCGCGCGGCGTCACCTCGTTCGCCCTCGAGCTGATCCCGCGCATCACGCGCGCGCAGTCGATGGACATTCTGTCGTCGCAGGCCAATCTGGCCGGTTACAAGGCCGTGCTGGTGGCCGCGAACAATTACGGCCGCATCTTCCCGCAGATGATGACGCCCGGTGGCACCCTGGCGCCGTCGCGCAGCTTCATCATGGGCGTGGGCGTCGCCGGCCTGCAGGCGATCGCCACGGCGCGGCGCCTCGGTTCGGTCGTCACCGCCACCGACGTGCGCCCGGCGACCAAGGAGCAGGTCCAGTCGCTCGGCGCCAAGTTCGTCGCGGTCGAGGACGAGGAATTCAAGGCGGCCGAGACCGCGGGCGGCTATGCCAAGCAGATGAGCGCCGAGTACCAGGCCAAGCAGGCCGCCCTCGTGGCCGACCATATCAAGCTGCAGGACATCGTGATCACGACCGCGCTGATCCCCGGCCGCAAGGCCCCGGTGCTGGTGACCGAGGAGATGGTCAGGAGCATGAAGCCCGGCTCGGTGATCGTCGACATGGCGGTCGAGCAGGGCGGCAACTGCCCGCTGTCGGAGTTCGGCAAGGTGGTCGAGAAGTACGGTGTGAAGATCGTCGGTCCGGCCAACCTTCCGGGCGAGCTGGCGACCGACGCCTCGGCGCTGTTCTCGCGCAACCTGCTCAACTTCATCACGCCGATGGTCGACAAGGAGACCAAGGCGCTCACGATCAACCTCGAGGACGAGGTCGTGAAGGGCACGCTGGTCACCCGCGACGGGCAGATCGTGCACCCCTCGCTGACCCAGGCTTAGGAGCGGCCCATGGACGACAAGATCGCAGGCGAGGCCTCCAAGCTCGCGACCCAGGCGCAGGACGTCGCCGCCCAGCTCAAGGCCCTGGCGCAGCAGATCACCGACGCGGCGGCGGCCAGCCCGGTCGCCATCCCCGACGGCCACATGCCGTTCGTGGCGCTACTGACCATTTTCGCGCTCTCCTGTTTCGTGGGCTACTACGTGGTCTGGCGGGTGACCCCGGCGCTGCATTCGCCGCTGATGGCCGTCACCAACGCCGTCTCCTCCGTGATCATCGTCGGCGCGCTGCTGGCGGCGGGCCTCAAGGGGCTGGGCGCGGCGCAGCTCTTCGGTTTCATCGCCGTGGCTCTGGCCGCGGTGAACATCTTCGGCGGGTTCATCGTCACGCACCGGATGCTGTCGATGTTCAAGAAGAAGCCGGTCAAGAAGTAGTCGGCGGGAGCAAGGGATGTTCACCCAGGAACTGGCCGCCTACGGCTATCTGATCGCCGCCATCTGCTTCATCATGGCGCTGCGCGGCCTGTCCTCGCCGACGACCTCGCGGCAGGGCAACCTGTTCGGCATCGTCGGCATGGTAGTGGCCATCGGCGTCACCGTGCTGTCGCCCGGCGTCCTGTCGCCCTGGCTGATCCTGGCCGGCCTGGTGATCGGCGGCGCGATCGGCACCTTCGTCGCCCTGCGCATCCAGATGACGGCCCTGCCGCAGCTCGTGGCGGCCTTCCACTCCCTCGTGGGTCTCGCGGCGGTGTTCGTCGCGGCGGCGGCCTTCATCTCGCCCGAAGCCTTCGGGCTGGGCGTCCCCGGCAAGATCAAGGTGCAGAGCCTGATCGAGATGGGGCTGGGCACCGCCATCGGCGCCATCACCTTCACCGGCTCGGTCGTGGCCTTCGCCAAGCTGCAGGGCCTGGTCACGGGCTCGCCGCTGATCTTCAAGGGCCAGCATCCGCTGAACGCGCTGCTGGGCATCGCGCTGGTCGTGCTGCTGGTCTGGTTCGCCATGCGCGGCCACACCTCGACCTTCGTCCTGCTGGTCGTGCTGTCGCTGGCGCTGGGCTTCCTGCTCATCCTGCCGATCGGCGGCGCCGACATGCCGGTCGTGGTGTCGATGCTCAATTCCTACTCGGGATGGGCGGCGGCCGGCATCGGCTTCACGCTGGGCAATACGGCCCTGATCGTGACCGGCGCGCTGGTGGGCTCCTCGGGCGCGATCCTGAGCTACATCATGTGCAAGGGCATGAACCGCTCGATCTTCAACGTGATCCTGGGCGGCTTCGGCACCGACAGCGCCGCGGCCGGAGGCCCGGCGGTGAAGAACGACAAGCCGGTCAAGGCCGGCTCGGCCGAGGATGCGGCCTTCCTGATGAAGAACGCCCAGTCGGTCATCATCGTGCCGGGCTACGGCATGGCGGTGGCGCAGGCCCAGCACGCGCTGCGCGAGATGGCCGACCTCCTGAAGAAGGAGGGCGTGCAGGTGCGCTACGCCATCCATCCGGTGGCCGGCCGCATGCCCGGCCACATGAACGTGCTGCTGGCCGAGGCCAACGTGCCCTACGACGAGGTCTTCGAACTCGACGACATCAACCGCGACTTCGCCTCGACCGACGTCGCCTTCGTGATCGGCGCCAACGACGTCACCAACCCGGCCGCCAAGACCGATCCGAAGAGCGCGATCTACGGCATGCCGATCCTCGACGTCGAGAAGGCCCAGACCGTGCTGTTCGTGAAGCGCGGTATGGCCTCAGGCTATGCCGGCGTCGACAACGAGCTGTTCTTCCGAGACAACACCATGATGCTCTTCGCCGACGCCAAGGTGATGTGCGAGAACATCGTGAAGTCGCTGGAAGCGACGCACTGAGCCGGTATCGCGCCGTCATCTTCGACATCGGCGGCGCGGTCGATCTCGAGTTCGCCTGGGAGATGGCGCTGGACGGCGCCATTGCATCGGCCTGCGGGATGGAAGGCATCCGCGTCGATCCGGCGATGGTCGAGGAGGCGTCCGAGCAGGCGGTGGCCGCCTTCGCACCCGATGTCGTGCGGCACATGATCGAGACGCTGTGCGGCGGCGAGCCCGCGACGGTGACGCGCGTGGCGCGGCGCGTCGAGGCCATGACGGGGCAACTCGATGCCTTTCAACTCCGGCCCGGCATCGACGGCCTGCTGGCACGCCTGCACCAGCAAGGACTGCTGCTCGGCGCCATCGGCACGTCTTGGGAGCGGCTGGAGCGGGCAGGGATCGCACAATTCTTCACGCGCGATCCCGGCGTGCCGGCCGAGGCCTGCATCCTCGTCGGAGACCGGCTCGACAAGGACATCGCGCCGGCCAAGGCACGCGGCATGGCGACGATCCAGTTCAGGAGCGGACGCTATCGACGCCAGCGGCCGCGCCATGAGGGCGAGACGCCGGACGCGGTCGTCACCGACGTGATGGAGCTCAAGGCTGCACTGAGGGTGATGACGTAGTTCCGTTGGGCGCTAACCAACCAAAGCAAGACCACGGCGAGCCTGGGTCCATGCGCGCAGATTTGGAGCTCTATGTCCCGCTCTATGCCCGAAACCGATCTATCCCGGGCTGGCGGCTTGGCAGAGGCGGTGGCCGAATTGTCAGCTTGGCGGCGGAATAGCAACGGCTACCCAGCGCTGCGTGAAGTACACGCCCGCTCATTCTACGGCGGCACTCACGATCCTCTGCAGTTCCTGTGATGTCGACACGCGCAAATCCGAGATGCCCTTGACCGGCGGCGGCTGCGCCTGTTCACGGCGTTTCTCGTAAGTGGCCTCGACGAGGTTGGCGATCTTCTCGATTATGACGTCGAGCGAGACCTGCCTCCTGATCAGACTGCTGGCGTCAACATGTGACATCATACATATTCGCCTCGGCGGATGACATGCAGGGACCAGGCATGCGCAGCGGTGTGCAGTGGTTGACAGAACCCGGAGTGCCACACGACTATCTGTGCGTGATGCTTTGCCACCACTCCAGACAGGATTCGATGACGAGCCGGTTGCATGTGCTGCGGCTTGATGCAGGCCGATGACGCGGGATTTCCGAACGTTCTTTGGGAAGGATCAGCTCGGCGACTTCCACAAAGGGGTTATGGGATACCGTTACCGGGACGTCTTGTGCCAGAAGTGCCCGATCGACATTGCGATCTACATGCGCATGGTCTGGGATGCGAAGCCTCGTACGATTTTCGAGATCGGCACGAAGGCGGGAGGCAGCGCCTTGCTGTTTCGCGATCTTGGCACCCTGTACGGGCTCGATATCCAGGTCGTCTCGATCGACCTCAAGCCACCCCCGGACACGGTCGACGGCATCGACTTCGTGCGGGGCGACGTGCTTTCGCTGAAGAAGATCTTCAGGCGCCACGATCTCCACCAACGCCCGCGTCCGTGGCTGGTGGTAGAAGATTCGGCGCATACGTTGGAGGCTTGTACGGCAGCGCTGGATTTCTTCGGCAGGCATTTGCTGCCGGGAGAATACCTCGTCATCGAGGATGGGGTTCTCGATGACCTGGGTGTGACGGCTCGGTATGGAGGAGGCCCCAACGCCGCAATTGCCGAATACCTTGCTGCGAAGCCGTCCGTCTTCGAGATTGCCGCCGGCTATTGCGACATGTTCGGGCACAATGCGACCTATAATCCCAACGGCTATCTGAAGAAGCGTTGAGCCCATGCATGCCACGTCAATCGAGAACATGCAGAAGTGCTACGATAGGTATGTGAGGCAGACAGTCGCGGCGCGGAGCGGGTCCGCAATCGTGCTCGATGTTGGGGGGGCCGACGTAAACGGCAGCTATCGCAGCGTCTTTCCCGAATCTGCCTACGACTATCGTGGTTGCGATCTGAAGCCCGGACTCGGCGTCACCATCGTGATGGATGACCCGTATCGCATTCCCCTCGAGAGCGGTTCCGTCGACATCGTACTCTGCGGCCAGATGCTGGAGCACTGCGAGTTTTTCTGGGTGATGTTCGCGGAAATGATGCGCGTGCTGAAGGACGATGGCCGGCTTTTCCTGATCGCCCCGTCCGCAGGCCCCATCCATCGCTATCCGGTCGACTGCTACCGCTTCTACCCGGATGCCTACGCAGCACTCGCCAAGTTCGCGGGCTGCCATCTTGTGGAATGCTGGCTCGACGAACGAGGGCCCTGGAAGGACTTGGTCGGTGTCTTTGCAAAGCAGCCACTCGAAAGATCGACGGGCGCGCACCTCCAGCAGACGACCGATCCGTCGGCCGAGTATTCCAGCTCCGAAGGATCGTCACAGGGAGAACTCTCACACCTGAAGGCTCTGCAGAACATTCACCGGTGGTTGGAGCCAACCCTCTATCTTGAAATCGGTGTCAGCCGCGGCCGCAGCCTGCGTCTGGCGAAGTGCCGGGCGATTGGCGTCGATCCCGCGTCCGAGATCGCCTTCGAGCTTCCGCCGACGGCCCAGTTCGTCCAGGCGACGAGCGATGACTTTTTCGAGAGCCAGGCAACGAGCATTCTCGGCTCGGCCAAACCGGATCTGATCTTCATCGACGGCATGCACCTCTACGAGTATGCGCTGCGCGACTTCATCAATTCCGAGAAGCTATCGCCGCCGCACGGCCTGATTGTCATCGACGATGTGATCCCCAACCTTCCGGTACAGGCATCGCGCGAGCGGCGGACAAAGATCTGGACGGGAGATGTCTGGAAGCTCCACGCAATTCTGCGGCGGTATCGGCCCGATCTCTATCTGCTTCCTCTGGATACTTCGCCCGTCGGCATGCTCGCCGTCGCCGGCCTCGACCCGAAGAGTCGTGTCCTGACGGACAGCTACAATTCCATTCTCAAGGCCTACAGCAAGCTTGCCGAACCGCCGAAGGAGGCGCTGTCGCGGCAAACAGCACATTCGCCGGTCGGACCTGAATTGAAGCGCCTCCTCTCGAAATTGAAGCAGGTACGCGAAGGCAAACTGAAGGCAGAAAATCTGATGAAACGCTTGCGCGCTTAGCGCAAGGCCTACTCAAACTGAAGGCCACGACGCGTGCCTGGAGCAGGGTCGCGCTGGCGCTCACGCTAAAACAAAACTCCGGGTGATGCCGGGGGCCATGGTCTCGCTTCGAAGGTGAGAAGGACTAGTAGCCCTCGCGCTCCATGGGCTTGCGCATCATCTGGCGGCTGCGTCGAAAGAAGCAGTGACCGACAAATTGGTTCGTCGCAGGCGATCATATCAACCGAGGAATTGTCGAGAGGAATGCGATAGGAATTCGTCGCAGAAATCCTCATCGCCCAAGTTATGGCCAGACAGTAGCATCATTTGCCGAAAGCAGTTCTTCCAGGACAGCGGAGACAGATGGGTTGATGCGTGCCGAGAAGCGGGCGTCCTGCATGCGGTCATGAATGGCGCGGCGCACGTCCCGCGGCACCGCATTGAAATCCGGCAAGAACTCTCTCTCCTGCGGCCCGCGCAGTGAGGCGGGTATCGTCATGCCAATGTGCCGGGCCAGCACGCCCATGTCATTCTGATACAGATCTGCCGCTTCGAGCCACTGCGCGCGGGTCAGATACTGGATGCGCCTCGGCGTGTTCGGATCAATACAGTCCTCGATCAGACGACGGAGCACCTTGATCGAACGGTTATCGACGCTCCCGATCGCGGACTTCGTCGCTGCAATCCCGAGGGCGCGCATGATTTCCAAAGTCATCCAATGCGGCGATTCGTTCTTCCGGAGAACCTTCGGCGGTGGATCTTCCGCGCCAAGTGCGTGAAGCAAGTCCGAAATCAGATCGCCGCCGACCAGCACGCTCGCGTCGAGTGGGCGGATGCGGAGCGATTCCCACCCGAAAACCCCAGCCCATTTCTCCAACCGCGCAACTACCGATAGGTTCTGCCAACCGGCCTCGAAGAAGGAATCGAAGTCCTTGAGATTTGAATTCTTCTTGGTCGATTGTGCGTACATTGACTCGATCCACGATGGGTAGTCGCGGACATAGAACAAGATACGTACTTGCTGGTTACGAGTGATCCATTTCAGGCGAGCGAGACCTTCGTCTCTCAGATTGTGGAAGGCTTCCGCCGAAAGAAAGACATTCGGCGAAGAAGACCGGGCCAGATCCTTCTGGAATTTCTTGATGGTTGGTCTGTCGCTATCAATAAAGTTCAGGGCGGCAGCGAGTCGACTATGGTTGGATAGACCATGCAACGTAAGCGGGCACGAGATGCCTGCCCTCAGCATGAACGCAGCGTGGTCCTTCGCCAGACTCTGGATGGTCGATGAACCGGCCTTCCCACGACCAATATGGAGATAAAGGGTCAATGACTGGCTCTCTTTGCAGTGGTTGTGACCATCACGCTTAACGCGTGGGAGGGAAGCCCTTTATGAAGCAGTCAGTCGGTCGTTGCCTAGGTGGACCCGCTCATCCGCATCGGCTGTTCTGCCAAACGAGAAATCCGGGTCGGACAAGGTTACTGCCGAGTTTGTGACCGCGGTGAACAAGTTGGGGCTGGCCTGATTTCAGGGTCAAGGCTCTTGTCGATCAAGGTCGTGTCGTTCTCGAAGGTGATCGACCCGTGGATAGCTGCTGAGTCGTCTCGCGTCACAGCAGTTGCGGCTGTTGCCAACGCCAAAACAAAAACCCCCGGGAATGCCGGGGGTCGTCGTCTCGTGCGAGGAGGGGAGGGCTAGTAGCCCTCGCGTTCCATGCGCTTGCGCATCAGCTTGCGGGTGCGGCGGATGGCCTCGGCGCGCTCACGGGCGCGGCGCTCGGACGGCTTCTCGTAGTTGCGGCGGAGCTTCATCTCGCGGAAGATGCCCTCGCGCTGCATCTTCTTCTTCAGGACGCGCAGCGCCTGATCGACGTTGTTTTCACGAACGAGAACCTGCACTTCGATCGCTTCCTTCCAATGCGGCTTGGCCCACGAATGTCCCGGGGCCTGAATTCCAGAGGCCGGGTAGGTATCACAGGCGGATACCCTTGGGAACCCCCCCGATTGCGGCCTATATTCCACAGATGACCGAGCAAAATACCCCGAATTCACCGGAAATGGACCCCGACGCCGCCTTGCGGGACCGGCTGGCGGACGAGTTCATGGCCGAAGCGGCCTTTGATGGCTGGACGCGGGCCGCCCTGGCCGCCAGTGGCCGGGCGCTCGACCTGCCGGCGGGGGAGGCCGACCGGCTGTTTCCGGGCGGGCCGCTCCAGGCGCTGACCTATGTCAGCGAGCGCGCCGACCGGCGCACCGTCGAGGACATGGAGAAGGAGGGAATTCCCGCCCTCAAGATCCGCGACCGCATCAAGAGCGCCGTCCGCCTCCGGCTGGAGCGCCATGCCGGGCCGCGCGAGGCGGCGCGGCGGGCGCTGTCGACGCTGTCGATGCCGCTCAATGCGGGGCTGGCGCTGAAGCTGCTTTATAAGACGGTCGACGCCATGTGGTACGCGGCCGGCGACACCAGCACCGACTTCAATTTCTACACCAAGCGCGCCACCCTGGCGGGCGTCTATTCCTCGACCCTGCTCTACTGGCTGAACGACCGGTCGCCGGGCGCCGAGGCCACCTGGGCCTTCCTCGACCGCCGCATCGACGACGTGATGAAGTTCGAGAAGCTGAAGGGGCAGGTCAGGTCGTGGACGGGCCCGAGGCGTCCGGGCGCGCGGCCGGCAGCACGTAGGTGACATGGCCCATCTTGCGGCCGGGGCGGGCCTCCGCCTTGCCGTAGAGATGCAGCCGCGCCGTGGGCTCCGCGAGATAGCGCAGCCAGTCGTCGGCCTCGTCGCCGATCAGGTTCTCCATGCGCGAGGGCGCCAGCACCTCGACCGAGCCCAGCGGCAGGCCGCAGATGGCGCGGACGAGCTGCTCGAACTGGCTGGTCGCGCAGGCGTCCATCGTCCAGTGACCCGAATTGTGCGGCCGCGGCGCCATCTCGTTGGCCAGCACCCGCCCGTCTTTCGTCACGAACATCTCCAGCGCCACCAGCCCCACCAGATCGAGGCCCTGGGCGAGTTCGACCCCGAAGCGCTCTGCCGTCGCCAGGGTCGTCGCCGGCAGGCCCGAGGGGACCTTCGTCGTGCGCAGGATGCCGTCGCGATGGCCGTTGATGCCGATCGGGAAGCAGCGCGTGGCGCCGTCCTGCCCCCGGGCGACGATGGCGGAAACCTCGCACTCGAAATCGACCATCGCCTCGAGGATGCACTCGCGCCGGCCGAGCCTCGCCCAGGCGGCCGAGAGTTCGGCCCGGTCGGCGACGCGCGCCTGGCCCTTGCCGTCATAGCCCTCGGTGCAGGTCTTCAGGATGCCGGGCAGGGCGGTGGCCGCCGCGATGTCGGCCTCGGAGCGGATGGGCTGATAGTCGGCGGTGCCGATGCCGAGCTTGCGCAGGAAGTCCTTCTCGCGGAGCCGGTGCTGGGCGAAGTGGATGGGCTTCACGCCCGGCCGCACCGGCTTCAGCTTCTCGCATTCCAGGACGGCGCCCTCGGGCACGTTCTCGAATTCGTAGGTGACGACATCGACCTGGGCGGCGAAGCGAGCGAGGGCCTCGGCATCCTCATAGGCGCCCCGGACATGGCCGGCGCAGACCTGGGCGGCGACCGGGTGGTCGTCGGGCGCGTAGACGATGCACGGGTAACCTAGGCGCGCGGCCGCCAGGGCGGTCATGCGGCCCAGCTGGCCGCCGCCCAGGATGCCGATGGTCGATCCCGGCGGCAGAGGTCGGAAGGCCGGCATCAGCGATGGGCCGGTGCGTCGTCAGTCGGGATCTTGGCAACGGCCAGCGACTGCCGGGTCCGCCAGGCTTCCAACGCCGCCATAATCTTGGCGTCGCCAAGACCCACGATGGAGGCCGCCAGAAGGGCGGCATTGATCGATCCGGCGCGTCCGATCGCCAGGGTGCCGACGGGGATACCAGCCGGCATCTGGACGATGGAAAGAAGGCTGTCCTGCCCCTTCAGGGCGGCACTTTCGACCGGAACGCCGAGAACGGGCAGCGGGGTCATGGCGGCAGTCATGCCCGGCAGGTGGGCGGCACCGCCCGCGCCGGCGATGATGACCTTCAGGCCGCGTCCTTTTGCGCCCGAGGCGTAGTCCATCATGCGCTTGGGCGTCCGGTGTGCTGAAACGATGCGCGCCTCGAAGGGGACGCCGAGCGCCTCCAGAGTCTCCGTGGCGTGGCGCATGGTCGACCAGTCGGACTGGCTGCCCATGATGACGCCGACCACCGGCTTGGCGGCCGGGCGCTTGCTGGTTTTCTTGGCCATGACTTTTCTCAGGCGATGATATCGGGAATGAGCTGGCTTTCCAGCCGCAGGATCTGGTCCTTCAGTCCGAGCTTGCGCTTCTTGAGCCGCTGCAGCTGTAGCTGGTCGAAGGGCGGCTTTTCGAT
This sequence comes from Reyranella sp., assembly GCA_044377795.1. Classification (GTDB taxonomy): domain Bacteria; phylum Pseudomonadota; class Alphaproteobacteria; order Reyranellales; family Reyranellaceae; genus Reyranella. The sequence continues at coordinate 10,375 of JBILYJ010000092.1, forward strand.
CAGACGATCGATCACCTCGTCGAGGTCGCGATGCTCGCTCTTCAGGCCCTCAAGCTTGGCCTTGATGGTCTGGGCGTCCGGCGGATCCGACGAACTCAGGTCATTCATGCGGGCGCACTCGTCCAGGCAGGCTAGCCACGTCGCTCCCGGCCGTGTACCCCGGAGGCCGCCCAAAGGGAAGCACGCAAAAGCCAACCAATCGTGTCGGACTTTCTCCCCCACCCGTTCTGGAACTTCTCGCTCGAACTCTATGCCGGTGAAGGCGTGGCGGAGGCCTGCCTCGACCTGCAGGAGCGGCGCGGCTGCGACGTCAACATTCTGCTGTTCTGCTGTTGGCTGGGAGCCTCGGGTCGGCCGACCCTGAGCGCCGAGCGCCTGCGCGCCATCCTGGCTGCGAGCGAGGCGTGGCAGTCGGACGTCGTGAAGCCGCTGCGCGAGATGCGGCGGCGATTGAAGGACAAGGTCTGGCCCGGCGCACTGCCCGAGACGGTCGATGCGGTCCGTCGCCGGGTTGCCGATGCCGAACTGGCGGCTGAGCACGCCGAGCAGGTCGCACTCGTGAGCCTGCACGCGCCGCCTCCCGACCGCGACAGGCCGCCGGAAAAGCGGCTGCGTGCCGCAGTGGGCAATCTGGGGGTCTATGCCGTGTGCCTGGGAGTCGTCCCGGACGACAAGGACCGCAAGGCCGTCGCGACCCTCATGCGCGAGACTTTTCCCGCGCTCGCCCCGCCGGAAGTCGCGGAGGCCGTTGGCCTGGCCGCCTGATCGCTCGCACCGCCAACACGCCTGAGCGTGCTTGTTTCAAGATTATGCACAATCTGTAACGGCCGATTGATGAACGGGTTGATTTGGCGTGACTCCACCCAATGTCAGAGTCAGACTTCGTCTGTCCCGCTAACAAACTCGGAGGTATCCGACTATGAGCACCGTGGACCACATTGAAGCTCTCAAGACCAAGCATGCGACTCTCGAGCAGGCGATTCATCGAGAGACGACGAGGCCGCATCCCGACGACGATGCGCTCTGCAGCCTCAAGAAGCGAAAGCTTTTGATCAAGGACGAGATCGTCCGTCTCAGCGAGCCAACCTCCCACTGATCCTCAGGTAAGGCCCGCCCAGCGGGCCAGCGCCACGGCGCCGACGGCGCCGAACAGGCCGGCGGTGAACCCTCCGACCGTTCGCGTCAGTGCGGCGCCGACCACGGCTCCGACGACGAAGGCGCCACCGCCCTGCGTCAGCGGAACGACGGCGGCTGACACCAGCACCGCGCCGGGCGCGTGGTCGAGCAGCGCGTTCACGAAACGATAGCGGCCGAGCCAGCGCATGGCGATGAAGCCACCGCCTTTGGCCGCCATGGCCGCGAGCGCCATGACGAGGATCGCGACGAGATTCTCAGGACTGGCGGACATGGCCGTTCCTGAGGTCTCGCAGCGCGCCGAACAGGCCGCCGACCAGACCGCCGATGACGATGTACCAGTTGCCACCGATCGCCCACTTGGCGGCGAGCGCGGCGGCAATCGCGACCGCCCAGGGCGCGATATCCCGCTTGCCGCGGAACAGGATGGTGGCCACCACGACGAACACCGCGACGCCGACGAAATCGAGGCCGAGGCGTCGCGCCGTGGCGGGATCGGAGAGCAGACCGCCTGCCGCAAGGTGACCCGCCAAAGTCGAACCCGACCAGATGCAGGCCATGACGAAGCCGCCGCCCAGGAACTTGCCGAGATCGCCATGGCCGCGGCGATACTCGGCGATGTTGACCGCCCAGTTCTGGTCGACCGTCACGTACCAGACCGGGGGCTGCAGCCACCACGGCAGGTGCGGGAGGTGCGGCTGTAGCGCCGCGCCCATCACGAAGTAGCGCAGGTTGGCCACGAACACCGACACGGCCAGCGCCATCAGCGGCAGCGGCTGGGCCCAGATGTCGAGCGCCACCATCTGGCTGGTGCCGGCCATGACGGTGAAGCTCATCAGCGTCGTCTCGAACGCGCTCAGCCCCTTCTGGGCGGCGGCCACGCCGAAGCCGATGCCGAACGGAAGGGAAGCGAGGCCGGGCAGGATCATGCGCCAGGCGCCGGCCTGGAAACTGCGCCACGTCACGCGCGCGGAAAGGGACACGGGAGCTACCGGATGAGGAAGGGAGCGGCACTCTATGGGACGGGTAGCGGCGCCGGAACCGAGTTTAGCTCAACCCTGCATTAGGCGGGTCAGTTCAGCTTGTGCAGGTTGACCGACCAGCGGACGGGCGCGCCGTAGGCGTTGCGCGACTGGCCGCTGCAGATCGCCACGTTGTCGGCGCCGCGTTGGCAGACGAGCTGGTCGGCGAACCAGCGCGAGCCGTCGTTGCAGGTCGAGTCGGCATCGCGCAGGCGCAGGACTGCGCCCTCGAATCGCGCCTGGGCGCGCGTCCGGCAGGCGGTGCGGCCCCGGCGCCATTCGAGCTGCCCCGCACCGCTCGCGTCGAAACAGTAGGACGAGACTCCCGGCTGCATCTGCAGCGCCTCGTGACGGAACGGGTCGGTGCGCCAGCAGCCCTGCATGAAGGAATAGTCGTTGGTCGGTGCGCTGGGCAGGCGCAGGCGATCGTCGGCCGGGTTCCGCGGCTGCGGCGCCGGTGTCGGTGCGGGTTTTGGCGGCGCGACTTTCGGCGGTGCCGGAGCGGGCGGCGGCGGCGCGACCGCGACCTGGGGCGGCTTCGGCGGCTCGGGCGGCTTGCAGTCGGCGATCCGTCGCTTCAGCTCGGCCTCGGCCAGAGCCAGCTCGACCTTGAGCACGCGCTCGCGCGACTGCTCGGCCGAAAAGGATGCTTTGAGCGCCGGCAGTGGGTCGGGCGGGGCTTCCGGAGCCAGCGGGGCGTCCGGTCCCTCGCGCGTGGCGATGGCCATGTCGGGCGGGACGGGCAGCAGGCCGCGCAAGGCCCAGGCACCCGCCAACAGCAGCAAGAGAAGTGGCAGGGCGGCGGCAAGCGTGCGCCACCAGGGGATGCCAGCCGCGGGCACGACGGCAGGCAATGTGGACAACGGCGTCCTCTGCGCGGCTTCGAGCACTGGCCGACGGCCGGGTACGCCCGCGTCCGTCACGCGAGCATCGGGCACGCGAGGCAGGGCGAGGGGCAGCAGCGTGTTGGCCGCTTCCGTCTCGTAGCCCCAGGCGACGATGACGGGCCGGTCGCCGACCAGGAAGACGAAGGCGGGCGACGGTGCGCGCGCCGCCAGTTTCAACGACAGTCCGACGACGCCGGTCTCCTCTTTGGGGCCGTGGCCTGCGAGCAGGTCGCCCAGCCGCCGGATTTCCGCCAGCGTGCGCTCGACTCCGGCCAACACCGCGTCACGCTCCGCGGGTGGGAGGTCGACAACGGCGCGAACCGGACCGGACCAGCCGGCGTACCAGTCGATGCCCTGATCGTTCTCATGGAGTTGCGGATCGGCCAGCAGGTCGGCGGCTTCATCGCCCAGGCGCCGGCGCACGACGCGACGAAGCTGCGGCGCGGCGTTGTGCAGCGGCTCGCCGCGCACGCCGAGCGGGCGCACGCCGCTGCGGGTCGTCACGATGAGCGTTGTTTCGCCGGGCATGGGGTACGGAACCTAGCCCGGCGATTATGGCGGCGCGATGGTTTGGCGCCGTTGCTGCAGGGGCCGCGTCAGTTTGGTCACCTATTGGCCACACGCCGCGTCAGGCGGCCTTCGCCCATTCGCGCAGGACGAACTTCTGCACCTTGCCGGTCGACGTCATCGGCAGCTCGCGGAACACGACGTAACGCGGGCACTTGTAGCCGGCGAGGTTGGCGCGGCAGTGGGCGATAATGTCCTCTGCGGATGCCGTGGCGCCGGGCTTCAGCATCACGAAGGCGCA
>JBILYJ010000093.1:0-14184 GCA_044377795.1 Reyranella sp.
CCTTCGGGCTCGGCCTGGTTCTGCAGGGCGTCGACCGGCTGGCGCTCACCGATCTGGTCTATCTCGCCGTCGGCCAGTGGCCGAAGCAGATGAAGAACGTGAAGAAGCTTTGCCGACGCCTGGGCCTGGGCTTCATCGTGGTGGCCAAGGGCAAGGCCGACGTAGTGCTCGATCCCGCGCCCTACGTCCCGCGCCAGAACAAGCGAAAGGCCGGCCGCATGCTGGGCGAGCATGCTCGCCGGGTCGGTGATCCCAATCTCGGCGGTCAGGCCATGCGGGCGCCGCTTATGACGGCCTACCGCCAGGAAGTGCTGCGCTGCGCCGAGCTGCTGGCGGCGAACGGACCGATGAAGGTGGCGGCGCTGCGCAAGGCTGGCGACGCCCCCAAAGCGGCCCAGATTCTGCAACAGGATGTCTATGGCTGGTTCGAGAGGGTGGAGCGCGGGGTCTACGCGATCACGCCGAAGGGGCGGGAAGGTCTGGAGCGATTCGACCGCAAGCCGGCCTGAATGCTGATCGCGCACCTCTCCGATCTGCACGTCCGGCCGGACGGCGTTCTCTACCAGGGCGTGGTGGACTCGAACGCGCAGTTCGCGGCCGCGATCGCGCATGTCAAAGCGCTCGATCCGCGACCCGACCTCGTATTGCTGAGCGGCGACCTCGTGGATCATGGCGATGCCGACGAATACGCCGTGCTGGCCAGGCTGCTGGCGCCGCTCGACGTGCCCGTGCTGGCAATTCCGGGCAACCATGACGAACGCGAGGCCTTCCGTCAGGCGTTTGCCGGACAGTCGTGGCTGCCGGCGCGGGGACCGATCGACTATGCGGTGGGCGACCGTGGCCCCGTGCGCATCGTGGCGCTCGACGTCACATTGCCGGGCCTGCACCATGGGGCTGTGAGCGAAGAGGGCGCGGCCTGGCTCGATCGCACACTGGCGGCGGAACCATCGCGCCCGACGATCGTGATGATGCACCAGCCGCCGTTCGACACGGGCATTCCCTACATGGACCTCTATTCCTGCCGGGAGGGATCGCGGCTTGCCGCCGTCCTGTCGCGACACCGCCAGGTCGAGCGCCTCCTGTGCGGCCACGTCCACCGCGTCATGCAGCTGCGATTCGGCGGCACGATGTTGTGTACCGCGCCGTCCACGACGACGACCATCGCGCTACAGCTTCGGGCCGATGCCAGGCCCGCCTCGCACATCGAGCCGCCCGCGATGCTGCTGCATCACTGGCGGGAGGGAACGGGGCTGGTCACCCATTACGTCCCGATCGGAACCTTTCCGGGGCCGTATCCGTTCGCCTGAGTTCTCTCCAGGATTATCTTCGGCACGGGTGCAACCGCGCCAGGGTTCGGGCATTACTCCGCCCTGATGCGCACCCTCGAGATCGTTCACCGCACTCGCAACGAATACTCCGAGCCGGTGTCGCTCGGCGATCACCGGCTGATGTGCCGCCCGCGCGACAGTCACGACCTTCGGCTTCTTCGCACGGGATTGGTGATCGACCCTGCGGCCCAGGTGCGCTGGATCCACGATCCGTTCGGCAATTCGATCGCCATCGCTTCGTTCGAGGGCACGACCCAGGTTCTGGAGCTTGTCAGCACGATCCAGCTCGAGCATTTCGTCGTGCCCCCCGGAGCAGGCCATGCCGATCAAGGGCACATTCACCGGATCGTCCGAGGTTACGGTCAATGCCTCGGTCGACGTCCAGGTCCATACACTTACTCCTGCGCCCGTTGCCGATACGGCGGTTCCGCTGGAGCCGGCGTCGTCGCAGGCCCCGGAGCCGCCGCCGGAGCCAGCGGTGGCTCCGCCACCTGAATCGGCAGCCCCCAGGGCGCACCCTCCCAAGCCCTTTGACATCTTGGAATTACAGCGGTTGAGTGCAAAAAAAGGGGCTGTAATACGTCCCGACGATACGGGGGATCGGCTTCTGGGCGTCTCAATCAATAGGCTGGTGCGCGGCTTGCTCGGCCTTGGCGGGCTTCTCCTCGTCTGGTTCGCATGGCCTGTGATGAAGAGCGCGTGGCAGGCGCAGCAGGCCGACGCGGCAACGACGGCACTTCGGCTGAATTACAAGATCTCACTGGACGCAGTGCTGAGTGCCATCGACAGGCTCGACCGAGCGGTCGAGTCCGATCCGATCGCCATTCGCTACTTCCAACGGTCCGAGCTGCTGGCCGGTGCCGCGCTGTCGCCCTATTTCGCGCCGACGGCCCAGCAGCGGACCGAATGGCTGAAGCGCGCCGAGGACGACCTCCGAGCAGGCTTGGGTCAGAATCCTGCCCGGGGCGTTGAGTGGCTGCGCCTCTCGTCCGTGCGGCTGGCGCTGGAGGGACCTTCCCAGAGGTCGGTCGCGCCGCTCCTGATGTCGATCGATACTGCGCCCATGCTCCAGCCGCTGTGGCCGGCGCGACTGAGGCTGATCCTCGACAACTGGCAGGCGCTGACGAGGGAGCAGCGCGAGAGGGTCGCCCTCTATGTCGCGCGGACCTGGCAGCTGTCGTCCGGCCGCGACTGGTTCGCCGACGCCATCCTTAGCCCGGTTGACGAGCTGTTCATCCGCTATTTCGTGCGCAACGAGGCAGGCGCGCAGGACGAACTCACGCGTCTGTTGACGGAACGCAGGAAGAGGAAGCCATGACGGAATGGACCGAGAAGGGCCACGAACCGGGCGTGGTCGTGCTTCGCGACTGGCAGTGGTTCGTCCGCCGTGTCATCGACAAGACTGCGGTCTTCGTCTTCTTCGCCATGGTCGTGCTGGCTGCACTTCCGATGGGCGGCAATCGAGACTGGGCGTGGGCACCGCTTTGCGTGCTGCTCGGCCTGATCGCGATTCCGGTGTCGCTGGGGCTCGGCGCCCGCGGGGGACATGCCGTGGGGGCGCTCGAGCGTCTGCCGTTGCTGGTGCTGATCAGCTGCTGGCTTCTGTTTGCTGGATTCGCTTTGTGGCAGATGACGACATGGGCGCCGCTCACCGCCGATGCCTGGCTGTTCACCCGCGCCGCCGAGATCCTCGGCAGTGCCCATGCGCCGATCCCGGCGATTGCCGCCGACGCGGCCCGCAATTCTCTCCTGAAATGCCTGGCTTGTGCGCTGATCTTCCTGATGGCGCGGGCCCTGTGCCGCGACCGCGACAATGCGCGTTGGTTACTCATTGCGCTGGTCGCCAGCGGCGTTCTGGTCGTGAGCTATGGCATCGCGATGCAGATGTCGACGAACTCCTGCTATCTCGGCAGCTACCTGCGCAAGCAGTTCGAGCTCACGCCCGGCGACCGCTGCCAGATGGGCGGCACCTTCGTCAACAGCAACTCGTTCGCCTGCTACATGGGCATGTGCGTGGTCGCAGCCCTCGGGCTGGTTTTCAGCGGTCAGGGCACGAAAGCAAAAGTTCCTTACGGCTACGACGAAGAAGAGGATGTCCGCCTCATGGACTGGTTCACCGGCCCGCGCGTCGTCCTGCTTGCCCTCTCACTGTTGATGCTGGGGGGGATGCTGATGTCGGCATCGCGCGCGGGTTTCGGCGCTTCGATGGCTGGGATGCTGTTCCTCGGCATGCTTCTCGTGCGGGGCCGCGGCCGGTCGCGCCCGCAACTGGGTCGCATCTTCTTCGTCGGGTTTGCGGTCCTTCTCGTGGTCGGCGGCATTGCCGGCAGCGGCCTTCTTTCCAAGTTTGCCGTCTCGGTCGACGATTCATCGCGCCTGAGGATCTGGTCGGCCGCATTCCAGGGGATTGCGTTGTCGCCCTGGATGGGGTGGGGACTGGGCGGGTTCGGCGACGTCTTTACCCTCCTGCAGCCCGCCAACAGCCTGCAGCCCAATGACATCGCCCACTCGACGCCCCTGGAGACGGTGGTCGAACTCGGCATATTCGCGTCAATCCCCGCAATGGTCGTGGTGGCCTTGCCCTGGGCGGTCTCTCTGCGCGGTGGCCTGACTCGCAGACGAGCCTACCGGTATCTGCCCGCCGCGGCTTTCGCGGTGGCCGCCGTTCCGATCCTTCATTCGCTGATCGACTTCAGCCTGCAGATGCCAGCCATCGGCTTCGTGACGGCAGCCCTGCTCGGCATGGGATGGGCGCAGTCGTTCAGTCGCAACGAACTGTTGGCGTAAAGCTTTACGCCGCCGTGATGATCGCGATAGGATCAGTATGGGTGCAATTATGTCGAAGCGGCATGCGCCGGATCTGGAAGTCCGGGTTAGGAAGCGTGGCGTATGAACGTGGAGACGGTCGGCCGGGTCCTGCGGGAATGTCCGGTGGTTCCACATGGGGAGAGGGCGTGCCGAGAGCCATCGCGGCTGAAGTAGACGTGTCATCCGACGAACCACGGACGACCGGCACGCCGCGCATGCGGTCGGCGCCCCAGCGCTTCATCGAGAGCTGGGTCGATGCCTTTCTGGGCTTCCTTTTCTGCGTCGTGCTGCCGATCCCGCTCTATGCGACCGATGAGCCGTTCGTCGGCCCGTTCGACGCGTCAGAACTCACGATTGTCACCACCGCCATCGCCTACGCGATCGTGTGGTACTGCGGCCGTCGGCTGAACGCATTTCCGGGGGCAGGGCTCAATGCGGCGCACGTCGCACCAGTGGCGGTGATCACCTACGCCCTGATCGCCGCCATCCTTCTGCTGCTGCGTCTGGACTATTCGCGCGTCCAGCTTTTCGGCAGCGGATTTCTCACCGTCCTCTGGATGGCGGCAATCGCACAGCTCCGCGGGCGCTATCTCATGCGCAACTATGCCGTGACACCTCATTCGGCAATTGCCTCCCTGCCGCGGCTTCCGACCTGCCGGTGGCTCGATTTCGACGATGTGCGCCAGCGGGGCCTGAGGGTCGATGCGATCGTGGCCGATCTGAGTGGCGATCTCGGAGAGGGCCAACTCGCGGCCCTCGCCGATGCGGCGATCGCAGGCGTGCCGGTGCTCGATCGTCGGTATGTCGTGGAGAACATGACCGGCCGCACGCCGCTCAGCGGCTTGTCACCCAACGAGTTCGGATCTCTGCTGCCGTCGCGACAGTACCTGGTCGTCCGGCGTGCCCTCGAATGGGTCCTGACCGTCCTTTTCCTGCCGCTGCTGCTTCCGATCCTCGCAGTCGTCGCGCTGATCGTCCGGCTGGACAGTCCCGGACCGGTGTTCTTCCTGCAGACCCGCATCGGCCGGCGCGGTCGCGCCTTCCGCATGATCAAGTTCCGCACGATGTTCGTCGGGGTGCCGGGCCCCAGCTTCACGACCTCGTCCGATCCCCGCATCACCCGAAGCGGCCACTTTCTGAGGCGCTGCCGGCTCGACGAGCTGCCGCAGCTCTTCAACATCCTGAAGGGCGACATGAGCTGGGTCGGCCCCAGGCCCGAGGCGGCTTCGCTCGAGAAGGGCTATGTCCGCGACATCGAGCACTTTGCTCTGCGCGGCATCGTGCGACCGGGCGTGACCGGCTGGGCGCAGATCAACCAGGGCTATGCCCACGAAGCCGACGCGATGCGCTCGAAGCTCGAATACGACCTTTATTATCTCAAGCACTGCTCGCTGTGGCTCGACATGGTGATCTTCCTCAGGACCTTCGCGGTGGTGTTCCGCGGCACCGGCGCGCGCTAGGCTGCGGCGCAAGTCATGTGCGGCATAGCAGGCATTCACGCCTATCTCGACGTTGCGCCCCGGGTCGACCGCGGCGAGCTGGTTCGCATGAACGAGCGCATGGTTGCGCGCGGGCCGGACGGCACCGGCCTGTGGGTGAACGAGGAAGGCCGCACCGGCTTCGGCCATGTACGGCTTGCCATCATCGACCTGTCCGAGGGCGGCGCGCAGCCCATGCATGCGAGCGACGGGCGACTGACGATTACGTTCAACGGCGAGATTTACAATTATCGCGAACTGCGGGCCGAACTTCAGGGCAGGGGACGCGTCTTTCGCAGCGAGTCCGATACCGAGGTCCTGCTGCAGCTTTATGCGGAGTATGGCGCCGCCATGGTCAGCCGGCTGCGTGGCATGTTCGCCTTCGGCCTGTGGGACGCGGACAGGCGGACGCTGCTGCTGGCGCGCGATCCGCTCGGCATCAAGCCGCTCTACTGGGCCGACGACGGCTGGACCCTGCGCTTCGCCTCGCAGGCCAAGGCGCTGCTGGCGGGCGGCGCGGTATCACGCGACCCCGATCCAGCCGGGATCGTGGGATTCCATCTCTTCGGCAGTGTGCCCGAGCCCTTCACGGTCTGGCGCAGCATCCAGTCGCTGCCGGCCGGGACGATGCTCACCGTCGATGCCACCGGACCCGGCATTCCGCAGCGCTACTATGACGTGGCGGCGGCCCTGTCGGAGCGCGCGACCCTATCCGCAGCCGCAGGAGATGCCCGCGCGCGCGTGGCCGAGGCGGTCCGGGACTCCGTTCGTCATCATCTCGTGGCGGATGTTCCGGTCGCAGTGTTCCTCTCCGCAGGAATCGATTCCGGCGCCCTGTTGGGAACGATGGCCGGTCTGGGCGTGCGCGACATCACCGCCGTGACGTTGGGCTTCCAGGAATTCGAGGGCCTGGCGCTCGACGAGGCGCCGCTGGCTGCCGAGGTCGCGGCGCGCTACGGCGCGCGTCACATCGTGCGCACCGTCGATCGCGCCGAGTTCGAGCGCGACTTGCCGGCGATGATGGATGCGATGGACCTTCCGACGATCGATGGCATCAACACCTGGTTCGTCGCCAAGGCCGCGCGAGAGGCGGGCATCAAGGTGGCGTTGAGCGGGCTGGGCGCCGACGAGTGCTTCGGCGGGTATCCGTCCTTCACCGACGTGCCGCGCAGCGTACACTGGCTGCGGCCGGTCTCGTGGTTGCCCGGCCTCGGGGCATTGGCACGATGGGGTCTGTCGAGCGCCGTGGCCGCCGGGCTTCGCCTGCACCCGAAGACGGCCGGCGTGCTGCAGTATGGCGGCACCTGGGCGGGCGCTTATCTCCTGCGGCGAGGCGTCTACATGCCATGGGAGCTCGAGGAGGTGCTCGATCCGGCGCTGGTTCGGGAGGGGTTGCGCCGCCTGGCGCCCCTCAGTCGGATCGCCGCCGCCATCCAGACGGGCCGGTCGCTCGGGGACTTCGACCGCGTGGCGGCGCTGGAGACGTCGCTCTACATGCGCAACCAGCTGCTCCGCGATGCCGACTGGGCGGGCATGGCGCATGGCGTCGAGATCCGGGTGCCGTTCGTCGACCCGTTCTTTCTCGCGGCTCTTCCGCCCGGGGCCGTGCTGGCCGGCATGAATGCCAAGGACGCGATCGCCGAGGTTCCGGACCCGCCGCTGCCGGACAGCGTCCGTCACCGGCGCAAGACCGGCTTCTCGACACCGCACGGTCGCTGGCTGCAGGACGCGGCCGGCGCACCCCGGCAGCCGGGAATCGACCTCTCCGCGGCCTCACGGGCCTGGGCCCTCAATGTCTGGCGTGCCGGCTGGACCGGTCCGGCGGCGGCCTAAGCGACGCGATGGGGGCTCGCATCCTCGCTCTCGTCAGCGATTGTTACGGCGCGCGCGGCGGCATCGCGCGCTACAATCAGGATCTGGTCGATGCGCTGGCCGACGGCAGCACGGAAATCCTGATCCTGCCGCGCCATGGCGATGCCAGCGGGATGGTGCTTCCAGCCGGCGTGCGGCAGAACCCTTCGATCTTCGGCCGGCTCGGCTTCTCGCTGGCGGCGATCGTCGCCGCGTGGCGTTTCCGGCCGATCGACACGGTGTTCTGCGGTCACGTGTTCATGGCACCGCTGGGCTTCCTGCTCGCCCGGCTGTTCGGTGCGCGTTACTGGGTTCAGGCACATGGCACCGACGTCTGGCAGGACCGCCGCGGCCTCGTGCGGTGGTTGATACGCAATGCCGACCTGGTGACGACGGTCAGCCGGGAGACGCGCCGGATCCTGCTTGCCTGGGTCGACCTGCCGCCGGAGCGCGTTCGCGTTCTGCCGGACACGGTGCAAGATGTTTTCACGCCGGGCGCGGCACCCGTGGCGCTGCGTGACAGGCTGAACCTCGGCGCCGGGCCCATCCTCCTCACGGTCGGCCGGCTCGCCTCGAACGAGCGCTACAAGGGCCACGAGCCGGTCTTCTCCGTCCTCGCAGGATTGCGGAAGAGGTTCCCCGATCTCGTCCATGTCGTGGCAGGGGACGGTGATGACAGGCAGCGTCTCGAAGCGGTCGCTGCCGAACTGGCCCCGGGCATCGTGCGCTTTCTGGGGTTCGTGCCCGACGCGGAACTCCCGGATCTCTACCGGTTGGCCGACCTTTACGTGATGCCGAGCACGGAAGAGGGCTTTGGCATCGTCTATCTCGAGGCGGCTGCCTGCGGTTTGCGGGTCGTGGGCGGCAAGGGCGGCGGCACGGCCGACGCCATTCCCGACGCGCGTGTCGGCGTGATCGTCGATCCGGCCGACCGCGCCTCGCTGGCTGCGGCGATCGAGCAGCAGCTGGCGCAAGGCAAAGCCGACCCGGCGGCCGTCGAACCCTATCGACGGTCGCATTTTATCGCCGCCGCTCGGGCACTCTATGCTCGCCTAGGTGCCCAGCCGCGTCGTATGACTTCCGGCCTATGATATCCAGCGATCGCCCTTCGAAGCGGCTCATCCTCGAGGCCGGACGCGCCGACCGCCAGTATTGGGGCGACATATGGCGGTACCGCGAGCTCTTCTTCATCCTTGCCTGGCGCGACGTCGCGGTGCGCTACAAGCAGACGGTGATCGGCCTCGCCTGGGCTTTCGTCAGGCCGTTCGTCACCATGATCGTCTTCACGGTCGTATTCGGCAAACTCGCCAGGCTGCCGACCGAAGGCGACGCACCCTATGCGGTTCTGGTCTTCGCCGGCCTGCTGCCGTGGACGCTTGCCTCGTCGATCCTGAGCGACGCGTCGAACAGCGTCATCACGAACTCGCAACTCGTCAGCAAAGTCTACTTCCCGCGCATCGTCATTCCCTTCGCCACCGTGATGGTGGGTCTCATCGACTTCGGCGTGAGCCTTGTCATCCTGGTCGGCGTCATGGCGTGGTATGGCGTCATGCCGGACTGGCAGATCCTGATGCTGCCTGTCTTCGTCGCTCTGGCCGTTCTGGTGGCCATCGGGCCGGCGCTGTGGGCGGCCGCGATGATCGTGAAATACCGCGACTTCCGCTTCATCATCCCGTTCGTCATCCAGATCGGCCTGTACGTCTCGCCGGTCGGATTCTCGGCCAAGGTCGTGCCGCCGGAATGGCAGCTCCTCTACAGCTTGAACCCGATGGTGGGCGTGATCGACGGCTTCCGCTGGGCCATCCTGGGCGGCGACAGCCCCCTCTACCTCCCGGGCTTCGGCGTCAGCATGCTCGTTGCCGCCGGCATGCTCTGGCTCGGCATCCACACGTTCCGCCGCACCGAACGCGGCTTCGCCGACCTGATCTGAGCATGTCCGACGTCGTCATCCGTGCCGAGAAGCTCGGCAAGAAGTTCCTGATCGGGCACAAGGTCGAGTATTCGGCGATCCTGGGGGAAGCGCTGGTGCGCAGCGCCCGAGGCATCCTGCGCCGCGGCGCCGACATGCTGCGCGGCCGCGCTGTCGTCGAAGGTGACGAGGTCGAGGAATTCTGGGCCTTGCGCGACGTCGATTTCGAGATCAAGCGCGGGGAGGTCGTCAGCATCATCGGCCACAATGGCGCGGGCAAGACGACCCTGCTCAAGATCCTGTCGCGCATCCTCGAGCCGACGCTGGGCAGGGTCGAACTGAACGGTCGCATCGCCAGCCTGCTCGAAGTCGGTACCGGCTTTCATCAGGAACTCTCGGGCCGAGAGAACATCTTCCTGAACGGCGCCATTCTCGGCATGACCCGCCAGGAAGTCCTGGCGCGGTTCGACGAGATCGTCGACTTCTCCGGCGTCGAGAAGTTCATCGACACGCCGGTCAAACGCTACTCTGTCGGCATGTATGCGCGGCTGGCCTTTTCGGTGGCAGCCCATCTGGAAACCGAAATCCTGTTCGTCGACGAGGTGCTGGCGGTCGGCGATGCGGAGTTCCAGAAGCGCTGCCTCGACCGCATGTCGGCGGTCGCGAGCGCGGGGCGGACCGTGCTTTTCGTCAGCCATAATCTCGCGGCCGTGGCCGCGCTCACGCGGCGCGGCATCGTGCTCAAGGGCGGCCGGCTCATCTTCGATGGACCGATCGAGAACGCGATCGCCCAGTATTCGGCGTCGCTCAGCAAGGGCAAGGCGGCGCGGGATTGGGGACGCGGCCATCATTCGGCGATCATCTCCGCCGACCTGCTCGACGCGCAAGGGCAGCCCACGGACACCTACGAGCCGGGAACACCGTTCAGTCTCCAGATCGAGGTCGAGACGACGAACATGCCCGGCCTGGGCCTCGAGCTGCAGCTGCGCGACGCCAACAACCTGCCGGTGGGCTTCTACTCGTCCAGCATCTTCTCGCAGACCCCGCTGCCGAGCCAGGGGCGCCACATCTGCATGCTGAGCCTTCAGCCGCTTTTTCTGGCGTCGGGCGACTACAGCTTCGACATCTCAACGAACTCGCTCACCATCGTCGTCGATCACGGCGTCGCAAACGCGATCCCGTTTCGGGTTGCAGCCTCGAGCCCGGGCGGCATCGCCTACGACTTCAAGCAGAGCCTGGGCAACGGCGTCCTTGCCATGCAACTCGCGTCGCCGCTGCGCATCGACTCCAAGTCGTCGGAGCCGGCCTGACCGCCGAGCCATGCGCCGCACGGTTTGCATCGTCAGTCCCGGCAATCTCGCGTCCAACCCGCGGGTATTGAAGGAAGCGGACGCGCTGCACGGCGCCGGTTACGACGTCACGGCGATCGTCTGCGACTACAATGAAACGCTGCGCCAGGCCGATGACGAAATCGAGGCGGCGGCCCCGTGGAAGGTGATCCGGGTGCCGCGCGCGCGGGAAGAAGGGGTCGTGGCGCGCATGGCAGGGGGGCTGGCGAAACTGCTTGTGGCTGTCGGCATCGGGGTTCCGGTCGGCGTGGCGGCACGCAGCGCCCGCACGCCCGTCGCCGCACTGATGCGGCGCGCGCCCGAGGTGCCGGCCGATCTCTACATCGCGCACTATGTGGCGGCCCTGCCGGCCGTGGCCGCAGCCGCTCGCCGTCATGGTGCGCTCATCGGGTTCGACGCCGAGGATTTCCACTCGGGCGAAGGCACCGGGGCGCCGGACGACGTATTCCGGATGAAGATGATCGAGATCGTGGAGCAGGCCGTCCTGCCGTCGTGTTCGCATATGACCGCCGCCGCTCCCTTGATCGGCAAGGCCTATGCGGCGCGTTATGGACTGGCCGAGCCTGTCACGGTGCTGAACGTTTTTCCGGTGTCGATGGCGCCGCCCCGGCCGAGGCCCCTTCGAGGCCTGGAGGGGACGCCGACGGTCCGGGCCTACTGGTTCTCCCAGACGATCGGCCTCGACCGTGGCTTGCAGGCGTTCATCCAGGCGATGGCCCGCACGCAAGCGCGTGTGACGCTCGATATCCGGGGCAGCAATCGCTGGGGCCATGGCGACGCGCTGCTGGCGTTGGCCCACTCGCTCGGCCTGGCCGACAGGGTGAGAGTCCTGCCGATGGCGCCGCCGGGCGAGATGGTCCGACTGGCCGCCGACTATGATGTCGGCCTGTCGCTGGAGACAGACGTGAGCGAGAACCGTCGCATCTGCCTCACCAACAAGATCTTTACCTACCTGCTGGCCGGTGTTCCCGTCGTCATGAGCGACACGCCGGCCCAGAAGCTGCTGGCAACCGATCTCGGCGCGGCGGCCCGGCTGTGCGACTTGGCCGATCCGCCGGGACTGGCCGCGACGCTCGACGCGCTTGCTTCGCCGGCCGTCCTCGCCGAGGCTTCGGCGACCGCGTGGCGTCTCGGCCATGAACGCTACAACTGGGAGAGGGAGCAGGACGTGCTGCTGCAATCGGTGGCGGCCGCCTTCACCCGACGGGAGACGGTACGCTGATGCGCCTGCTGCTGACGGCCGATCCGGAGATCGAGGTCCCGCCGCGTCTCTATGGCGGGATCGAGCGCATCGTGGACGTGCTGGTCCGCCGGCTGCGGGCCGCGGGCCACACGGTCGGGCTGGTGGCGCGACCCGGTTCCGAGTGCCCCAACGACGCGTTCTTTCCCTGGCCGGGACTGAGTTCCCTGTCGCGGCGCGATACCGTACTCAACACGCTCGCGCTCGCCCGGGCCGTGCGGGCCTTCGGGCCGGATGTCGTCCACAGCTTCTCGCGCATCGCCTACCTGCTGCCTCATCTGCGAGGTCGCGTTCCGCTCATCATGTCCTTCCAGCGCGAGCCGACGCACCGGACCGTCGGGCTCGCCGTCCGGCTGGCCGCACCCGGGCGCCTCACCTTCACGGGGTGCAGCGACTACATTGCGCGCCGTGGTCGGCCGGCGGGCGGCGAGTGGCACGGTATTCCCAACTTTGCGGATACCGAAGGTCTGACGCTCGGAAGCCCGTCAGTGCCGGACGACGCGCCACTTGTCTTCCTGAGCCGCGTCGAGGAGATCAAGGGCGCCCACTGGGCGATAGAGATCGCGCGACGCACCGGCCGCCGGCTGATCATTGCCGGCAACCATTCCGACCGGGACGATCCGGAGGGTCGGTTCTGGCGGGAGAAGATCGCCCCGGAGATCGGCAAGGGCGGCGTCGAGTATGTCGGGCCGGTCGACGACGTGCAGAAGAACGCTCTGCTCGGGGGCGCGCGGGCCATGGTCGTGCCGATCCAGTGGGATGAGCCCTTCGGCATCGTGTTCGCCGAATCGCTGGCCTGCGGGGCACCGGTCATCTCATGCCCGCGTGGCGCCCTGCCGGAGATCGTGCGCCCGGGCGTCGACGGCTTCCTGATCAAGTCGATCGAGGAAGGCTGCGAAGCGGTGGAGCGCGTGGGCGCGCTCGACCGCGCGGAGTGTCGTCGCCGCGCGGTCGATCACTTCTCGGCTGATGCCGTGGTGGCGCGCTACATCGACCTCTACTCGAAGGTTCGCGCCCGTCTGGCGCGGCCATGACCCGTTTCCCATGACACGCCGTCTCGCCCTGGTCAGCGGACACTTCCCGCCGAGCAACCTCGTGGGCGCCCAGAGGGCGCGCCTGTGGTCGCGCTACCTGCCGGAGTTCGGCTGGGATCCGATCGTCGTCACGGGTGACCCGGCGGAATACGAGGAGCGCCCCGATCCGGACCTCGAAAGGCTGGTGGCGCCGGGTCTCAAGGTCGTCCATGCGAAGACCCTCCCGACGCGTCCCGTGCGGCTGGTCGGCGATATCGGCATCCGTTCCTTCTGGGGCTGCTATCGTGCCCTGGCGAGGATGGCGAAGGCCCGCGAGATCGACTTCGTGATGGTGACGATCCCGTCCAATTTCCTCGCGCCGGTCGGGCGCCTGCTGCATCTCCGCCATGGACTGCCGTTCGGCATCGATTATCAGGATCCCTGGGTCAACCGCTGGACCGGGGACGAGAAGCCG
This sequence comes from Reyranella sp., assembly GCA_044377795.1. Classification (GTDB taxonomy): domain Bacteria; phylum Pseudomonadota; class Alphaproteobacteria; order Reyranellales; family Reyranellaceae; genus Reyranella. The sequence goes on from JBILYJ010000093.1 coordinate 13,452, forward strand.
TTCAGTCGCGCCTGGGCCTCGAACAGGCTCGCCGAAATCCTGGAGCCCTGGTCGGTGCGCGACGCCGCGCTGATCACCGGCATGGCGCCGGGCTATGTTTCCGGCATGCTGGAGCGCAATCCCAAAGTCGCAGCGCAGTCGGAGCTGGCCTACATGCCGATGGGCACGGCCCCGGAGGACTATGCGCTGGTGCGCAGTCTGGGGCGGGCGCCTTTCCTGTTCGATCGTGCGGACGGCCGCTTCCACATGATCTACGCTGGCGCACTGCTGCCCGCCGGCTTCGTCGTGCTCGACAGGTTCCTGGCGGGCTTGCGCACCCTGCGCGAGCTGGCGCCGCAGGTGGGCGCGAGACTTGCCGTCCATTTTGTCGGAACCGGCAGTTCGCCCGACGATCCGCAGGGCCATCGCGTGCTGCCGCGTGCGCGCGCGGCCGGAGTCGAGGAGATGGTCGACGAGCATCCGCATCGCATCGGCTATGTCGACACTCTGAATCATCTCATGCACAGCAGCGCCGTGCTCGTTCTGGGATCGACAGAGCCTCACTACACGCCGTCGAAAGTCTTCCAGGCGATGCTGTCGGAGCGGCCGGTCTTTGCCTTGCTCCACCGCGACAGCACGGCGGTCGCGATGATCCGTTCGGCCCATGTCGGCGAGGTCCTGACGCTGACCGAGGGTGAGCTGCCGTCAGCGGCTTCCGTGGCGACATCGCTTCAGGGCTTCATCGAGCGGCCTG
>JBILYJ010000094.1:0-14164 GCA_044377795.1 Reyranella sp.
CACGAACTACCGTCCGCAGTTCTACTTCCGGACGACGGACGTGACGGGCGTGGTGACGCTGCCGGAAGGCACGGAGATGGTGATGCCGGGCGACAACGCGCGGCTGGTGGTCGAGCTGATCCAGCCGATCGCCATGGACGAGGGCCTGCGCTTCGCCATCCGCGAGGGCGGCCGCACCGTCGGCGCCGGCGTCGTCACCAAAGTCGTAAAGTAGTGCTATAGAGGATCGCCGCCGGCACCATACGGCGGCGATGGACTGCAGGAGTGTAGCTCAGTTGGTAGAGCATCGGTCTCCAAAACCGAGGGTCGTGGGTTCGAGTCCCTCCGCTCCTGCCATTATTTGAAGATTGGCGATCATGACGACAAAGAATCCGCTTGAATTCGTCCGTGAGGTCAGGGCCGAGGTGGCCCGGGTCACCTGGCCGACGCGGCGCGAGACCATGATCACCACCAGCATGGTGTTCATCTTCGTCGTCATCTCGTCGCTGTTCTTCCTTGTGGCCGACAAGATCATTGGCTTCGTCGTGAAGCTTCTCCTCGGGGTTTCCTGACATGGCTCATCGCTGGTACGTCGTCCACGCCTACTCGGGCTTCGAGAACAAGGTTGCCCAGTCGATCCGCGAACAGGCCGGAAAGAAGGGCCTGGACGACGAGATCACCGAGGTCATCGTGCCGACCGAGGAAGTTGTCGAGGTCCGTCGCGGCAGCAAGGTGAACACCGAGCGCAAGTTCTTCCCGGGCTACGTGCTCGTGAAGATGGATCTCACGGACGATTCCTGGCACCTGGTCAAGAACACGGCCAAGGTCACGGGCTTCCTGGGCGGTGGCGGTCGCGGCAAGCCGGTGCCGATCTCCGAGGCGGAGGCCAACCGCATCCTGAAGCAGGTCCAGGAGGGTGTGGAGCGTCCCAAGCCCGCCGTCAGCTTCGAGATCGGCGAGCAGGTCAAGGTGGCCGACGGCCCCTTTGCCTCCTTCAACGGCACTGTCGAGGATGTGGACGAGGAACGGGCCCGCGTGAAGGTCGCCGTATCGATCTTCGGCCGGTCGACTCCGGTCGAACTCGACTACGCGCAGGTGGAAAAGATCTGATTCGTTCCCATATCGGGGGACTAAATCAGGGTTGTGGCGGGCGGTCTTATTTGGTAGATCGCGCGCCCTTGAGCGGGCTGGCCGTGTGCCAGCCTTTTCTCATGAGGTGGGTTGAGACCGAAAATCCTTCTGGATCAAGGGCTTGACCATAGTTTGGTGCGGGAGGCCTGCCATGGCCGGACCGCGCCGCCCACAGGAAAGGGGCATGCATGGCTAAAAAGATCCAAGCCTACGTCAAGCTGCAAGTGCCGGCTGGCAAGGCCAATCCGTCTCCGCCGATCGGGCCTGCGCTCGGTCAGCAGGGCGTCAACATCATGGAATTCTGCAAGCAGTTCAACGCCAAGACGCAGAAGATGGAACCGGGCATGCCGATCCCGGTGGTCATCACCGTGTTCCAGGACCGCAGCTTCACGTTCGTCACCAAGACGCCGCCGGTGACCTACTTCCTGAAGAAGGCAGCCGGCATCGAGTCGGGCGCCAAGACGGTCGGCACGCAGATCGTTGGCAAGGTCACGACCAAGCAGGTCCGCGAGATCGCCGAGCAGAAGATGCCCGATCTCAACTGCGACAGCGTCGACTCGGCGATGGCCCAGGTGGTGGGCTCGGCCCGCTCGATGGGCCTCCAGGTGGTGGAGTAGGACCATGGCCAAGGGCAAGCGTTACAAGGCAGTGTCGGCCACGGTCGACCGCGAGAAGATGTATCCGCTCGATGAGGCGGTGAAGATCGTCAAGGCCAACGCCAAGGCGAAGTTCGACGAGACCATCGAGGTCGCGATGAACCTCGGCATCGATCCGCGCCACGCCGACCAGGCGGTGCGCGGCATGATCGAGCTGCCGAACGGTACCGGCAAGTCGGTGCGCGTGGCGGTGTTCGCCCGCGGCCCGAAGGCTGACGAGGCCAAGGCGGCCGGTGCCGATCTGGTCGGCGCCGAGGACCTGGCCGAGAAGATCAACGGTGGTGAGATGGCGTTCGAGCGCTGCATCGCCACGCCGGACATGATGGGCATCGTCGGCCGTCTCGGTAAGGTGCTGGGCCCGCGCGGCCTGATGCCGAACCCGAAGCTCGGCACGGTGACGCAGGACGTCGCCGCCGCGGTGAAGGCCGCCAAGGCCGGCTCGATCGAGTTCCGCGCCGAGAAGGCTGGCATCATTCATGCCGGCGTCGGCAAGGCCTCGTTCAGCGAGGAGGCGATCACCGCCAACGTCAAGGCGCTGGTCGCGGCCATCAACCGGGCCAAGCCGAGCGGCGCCAAGGGCACCTTCATCAAGAAGGTGTCGCTGAGTTCCACGATGGGTCCGGGCATCAAGCTCGACCCGGCGACCGCGCTCACCTGAGGCGCGGACGCCAGAGTTTAAGAGATTCCGCCGCGGGCCCAGGCCAGTGGCGGAGGGAGCGAAGAGACCGAATGGTCTCCCGCTCCACCTGTCCGAGACCACCGGTACTTTGCCTTTCGGGGCAGAGTGTAAAGGGGAAGCCCGCCAGTGCAGACGGGGGCAAGGGAATCGACGCTGCATCTCTCGATGCACGCACGCGCCCGAACTTCCGGGGCAGGCGAACCGGACCGCAAGGTCTCCGTGTCGCGCTAACCCGCTAACGGAGGCTGCGCAGTCTGTAACGCAGCCGGTCCGATCCGGATCCTCCGGAGCGGACCTTTGTTGGAGAAAGCCGTGAATCGTTCGGAAAAGGCCGAAGCGATCGTCGAGCTGAACCAGATCTTCAAGGACGCCAACCTGATGGTGATTACTCGCCAGTCTGGTCTGACGGTCCAGGAAGTGACGGACCTGCGTCGCAAGATCAGGGCAGCCGGCGCGAGCTACAAGGTCACGAAGAATCGGCTCACGCTGCGTGCCCTCGAGGGCACGCCCTTTACGGCGCTCGGCCCCATGTTCACGGGACCGACTGCCATCGCCTATTCCAAGGATCCGGTCGCAGCGGCGAAAGTCGTCGCGGCCTTTGCCAAGGGCAACGAAAAGCTGACCATCGTCGGCGGTTCTTTGGGTGGAGAAACTCTGGACGTCGCTGGCGTCCAGGCTCTCGCCACCCTGCCGTCCCTCGATGCTCTGCGCGGCAAGATCATCGGCCTCCTGCAGGCTCCGGCGACCAAGGTCGCTGGCGTTCTGGTGGCGCCGGCCGGTCAGCTCGCTCGTGTGTTCGGGGCCTATGGAGCCACGGAAGGCGGCGCGAAGGCGGCGTAAGTCATCATCATCGACATCACGTTATCGAAGTTCGGGTTATAGGAGACTAAAATGGCTAATCTTGAGAAGCTGGTCGAAGAACTGTCGGCCCTGACGGTCCTAGAGGCCGCTCAGCTCAGCAAGCTGCTGGAAGAGAAGTGGGGCGTCAGCGCCGCCGCTCCGGTTGCCGTCGCCGCCGCCGGCGGTGGCGCTGCCGCCGCTCCGGTCGAAGTGAAGGACGAGTTCAACGTCATTCTCACGGCCGCCGGCGACAAGAAGATCAACGTCATCAAGGCGGTTCGCGAGATCACCGGCCTCGGCCTCAAGGAAGCCAAGGACCTCGTCGAGGCCGCTCCCAAGGCGGTCAAGGAAGGCGTGCCGAAGGCCGATGCCGAGAAGCTCAAGGCGAAGCTCGAGGCCGAAGGCGCCAAGGTCGAGCTCAAGTAGAACGTTTACCGGCCGGGCCGGCTTCCTTCGGGAGGCCGGCCCGTTCGGGCCCCTTTTCCGAACGGACTTCCCTGTGGGGTCCGTTCCGACAAGTGGCCCTCTGCGACGGATGGGGCGAACGGCTGGCGGGCCGGGAGCTCCGAGAAAGCAGCGGGTGTTTATCACCGCCCTTGAACCTTCGAGGACGCAGGATGGCCACGGCCTTCAATACGCGCAAACGGATTCGTCGTTTCTTCGGCCACATCGAATCGGTGGCGCCGATGCCGAACCTCATCGAGGTCCAGAAGAGCTCCTACGAGAGCTTCCTCCAGCGCGTAACGCCGGCGGCCAAGCGCACGCAGTCCGGACTCCAGGAAGTCTTCCGCGGCGTTTTCCCGATCAAGGACTTCGCCGAGCGCGCCAGCCTCGAGTTCGTGAAGTACGAGTTCGAGGAGCCCAAGTACGATGTCGAGGAATGCCAGCAGCGCGGCATCACCTATGCCGCCCCGCTGAAGGTTACGCTGCAGCTCGTGGTGTGGGACATCGACGAGGAGGCCGGCTCGCGCTCCATCCGCGATATCAAGGAGCAGGACGTCTACATGGGCGACATGCCGCTCATGACCGACAACGGCACCTTCATCGTGAACGGCACCGAGCGCGTGATCGTCTCGCAGATGCACCGTTCGCCGGGCGTCTTCTTCGACCACGACAAGGGCAAGACCCACAGCTCGGGCAAGTACCTGTTCGCCGCCCGAATCATCCCGTACCGCGGCTCGTGGCTCGACTTCGAGTTCGACGCCAAGGACCTGATCCATGTCCGCATCGACCGTCGCCGCAAGATCCCGGTGACGACGCTGCTGCTGGCGCTCGACAACGACGCGACCTGGAAGAAGCGCCTGGCCGCCATTGCCAAGGGCCAGACGCTCGACCCGTCCGAGGCCCAGGGCATGTCGCCGGAGGAGATCCTGGCGGCGTTCTACGGCCAGGTCGTCTACACGCGTGAGAAGGACGGCTGGAATACGCCGTTCGAGGCCGAGTCGATGCGCGGCGTGAAGCTGACGCACGACCTGGTGAACGGCAAGACCGGCAAGTCGGTCGCCGATGCCGGCACCAAGATGACTCCGCGCCTGCTCAACAAGCTCAAGGAAGCGGGACTGAAGGAAATCCGCGTCTCGGCGGAAGAGTTGATCGGCCGCTACGCCGCGCTCGACGTCATCAACGAGAAGACGGGTGAGATCTACGTCGAGGCCGGTCAGGAGATCACCGAGGCCGTGCTCGAGCTGTTCGACGAGAACGGCATCAACCTGCTGCCGACGCTCGCGATCGACCACGTCAATGTCGGCCCGTACATCCGCAACACGCTGGCCGCCGACAAGAACTCGAACCGCGAAGAAGCGCTGCTCGACGTCTACCGCGTCATGCGCCCGGGCGAGCCGCCGACGCTCGAGCAGGCCGAGACCCTGTTCCAGGGCCTGTTGTTCGACATCGACCGCTACGACCTGTCGCCGGTCGGCCGCGTGAAGATGAACATGCGCCTCGACTTCGATGGGGTGCCGGATACCCAGCGCACGCTGCGCCGCGAGGACATCCTGGCGGTGGTGCGCGTCCTGCACGGCCTCAAGGACGGCCGCGGCGAAATCGACGACATCGACCATCTCGGCAACCGCCGCGTCCGCTCGGTCGGCGAGCTGATGGAGAACCAGTACCGCGTCGGCCTGCTGCGCATGGAGCGGGCGATCCGCGAGCGCATGAGCTCGATCGACATCGACACCGTGATGCCGCACGACCTGATCAACGCCAAGCCGGCGGCGGCGGCGGTGCGCGAATTCTTCGGCTCCTCGCAGCTGTCGCAGTTCATGGACCAGACCAACCCGCTGTCGGAAGTGACCCACAAGCGTCGCCTCTCGGCGCTTGGACCGGGCGGTCTGACTCGCGAGCGCGCCGGCTTCGAGGTGCGTGACGTGCATCCGACGCATTACGGCCGCATCTGCCCGATCGAGACGCCCGAAGGCCCGAACATCGGCCTGATCAACTCGCTGGCGACCTATGCGCGCGTGAACCAGTACGGCTTCATCGAGAGCCCCTACCGCAAGGTCGTGGCCGGTCGCGTGACCGACGAGGTGGTCTATCTCTCGGCGATGGAGGAAGGCCGCTACACAGTCGCCCAGGCCAACGCCGAGATCGACGCCAAGGGCAAGTTCGTGTCCGAGCTGGTGCAGTGCCGCAAGGGCGGCGAGTACATCCTCGGCAGGCCCGAGACCATCGACTTCGTCGACGTCTCGCCCAAGCAGATCGTCTCGGTCGCCGCGGCGCTCATTCCGTTCCTCGAGAACGACGACGCCAACCGCGCGCTGATGGGCTCGAACATGCAGCGCCAGGCGGTGCCGCTCATCCAGGCCGAATCGCCGCTGGTCGGCACCGGCATGGAAGAGGTGGTCGCCCGCGACTCGGGCGTCGCCATCTCGGCGCGCCGCACCGGCATCGTCGACCAGGTCGACGCCATGCGTATCGTCGTGCGCGCCACCGAGGATGTCGGCCCGAACCGTCCGGCGGTCGACATCTACAACCTGCTGAAGTTCCAGCGCTCCAACCAGAGCACCTGCATCACCCAGAAGCCGCTCGTGCGCGTTGGCGACACGGTGAAGAAGGGTGACATCGTGGCCGACGGGCCGTCGACGCAGAACGGCGAGCTGGCGCTCGGCCGCAACGTGCTCGTCGCGTTCATGCCGTGGAATGGCTACAACTTCGAGGACTCGATCCTCCTCTCCGAGCGCATCGTGCGCGATGACGTCTTCACCTCGATCCACATCGAGGAGTTCGAGGTCATGGCCCGCGACACCAAGCTCGGCCAGGAGGAGATCAGCCGCGACATCCCGAACGTCGGCGAGGAAGCCCTCAAGAACCTCGACGAGGCGGGCATCGTCTACATCGGCGCCGAGGTGAAGGCGGGCGACATCCTGGTCGGCAAGGTGACGCCGAAGGGCGAAAGCCCGATGACGCCGGAAGAGAAGCTGCTGCGCGCCATCTTCGGCGAGAAGGCGGCCGACGTGCGCGACACCTCGCTGAAGGTGCCGCCGGGCGTCGAGGGCACGGTCGTCGAGGTCAGGGTGTTCAACCGCCGCGGCGTCGACAAGGACGAGCGCGCGCTGGCGATCGAGCGCGACGAGATCGAGCGTCTCGCCAAGGACCGTGACGACGAAAAGGCCATCCTCGAGCGCAGCTTCTACAGCCAGCTCCAGGAAATGCTGCTGAACCAGGTCGTGGCCGGCGGGCTCAAGGGCCTGAAGCCGGGCACCAAGGTCGTCGATACGGTGCTGGGTGAATACACGCCGGGCCAGTGGCGCCAGATCGCCGTCAAGGCGGACAAGAAGCAGGCCGAGATCGAGGCGCTGAACAAGCAGTTCGACGAATCGATGAAGCGCCTGCAGGACCGGTTCGACAGCAAGGTCGACAAGCTGCAGCGCGGCGACGAGCTGCCGCCGGGCGTGATGAAGATGGTCAAGGTCTTCGTCGCGACCAAGCGCAAGCTTCAGCCGGGCGACAAGATGGCCGGCCGTCACGGCAACAAGGGCGTCATCTCGCGCATCATGCCGCTGGAGGACATGCCGTACCTCGAGGAGGGCGGCCCGGTCGACATCGTGCTGAACCCGCTTGGCGTGCCGTCGCGCATGAACGTCGGTCAGATTCTCGAGACCCATCTCGGCTGGGCCGCGGCCGGTCTTGGCAAGAAGATCGGCAAGATGCTGGAGGATGCTCGCGAGGTCTCGGTCTCGCAGATCAAGAAGCAGTTGCGCGAGATCTACAGCGAGAAGGCCTACAAGGCCGACATCGCCGATCTCTCCGACGAGCAGACGATCGAGCTCGCCCGCAACCTGAGCAAGGGCGTGCCTTTTGCGTCGCCGGTGTTCGACGGCGCGCACGAGCCCGACATCGTCGAGATGCTGGAGATGGCCGGGCTCGACCGTTCGGGCCAGGTCACCCTGGTCGATGGCCGCACCGGCGAGCCGTTCGACCGCAAGGTGACCGTCGGCTACATCTACATGCTGAAGCTGCACCATCTGGTGGACGACAAGATCCACGCGCGGTCGATCGGGCCGTACAGCCTGGTCACCCAGCAGCCGCTGGGCGGCAAGGCGCAGTTCGGCGGACAGCGCTTCGGCGAGATGGAGGTGTGGGCGCTGGAAGCCTACGGCGCCGCCTACACGCTGCAGGAGATCCTCACCGTCAAGTCGGACGACGTGGCCGGCCGCACCAAGGTCTACGAGGCCATCGTGCGCGGCGACGACACGTTCGAGGCGGGCATCCCCGAATCCTTCAACGTGCTGGTCAAGGAGCTGCGCTCCCTGGGCCTCAACGTCGAATTGAACCAGTCGATCACCTGAGGGTGATCGACCTCCCGACTTCGCGAATTACGTCCACAGCACAGTAGGACAACAATGACCGACCTTATCAACGTACTGGGCCAGCCGCAGGGCACCCCCACCTTCGACGAGATCCGCATCTCGATCGCCAGCCCCGAGCGTATCCGCACGTGGAGCCACGGCGAGATCAAGAAGCCGGAGACCATCAACTACCGCACGTTCAAGCCGGAGCGTGACGGCCTGTTCTGCGCCCGCATCTTCGGGCCGATCAAGGACTACGAGTGCCTGTGCGGCAAGTACAAGCGCATGAAGTTCCGCGGCATCACCTGCGAGAAGTGCGGCGTCGAGGTGACCCTCACCAAGGTGCGGCGCGAGCGCATGGGCCACATCGAGCTGGCCTCGCCGGTGGCGCACATCTGGTTCCTGAAGTCGCTGCCGAGCCGCATCGGACTGCTGCTCGACATGACGCTGCGCGACCTCGAGCGCATCCTCTATTTCGAGAACTACGTCGTCAGCAATCCCGGCCTGACGCCGCTCAAGTACCGTGAGCTGCTGAACGAGGAGCAGTACCTCAACGCGCTTGACGAGTACGGCGAGGGTTCCTTCGAGGCCGAGATCGGCGCCGAGGCGATCCGCGGCATGCTGCAGGCGATCGACCTCAACGAGGAGCGCCCGCGGCTGCGCGAGGAACTGCGCGAGACGACGTCCGAGGCCAAGCGCAAGAAGCTGGTGAAGCGGCTCAAGCTTTGCGAGAACTTCATCGAGTCGGGCGCCCGCCCGGAATGGATGATCCTCGAGCTGGTGCCGGTGATCCCGCCCGAACTGCGCCCGCTGGTGCCGCTCGACGGCGGCCGCTTCGCGACGTCGGACCTCAACGACCTCTACCGCCGCGTCATCAACCGCAACAACCGCCTCAAGCGGCTGATGGAGCTGCGCGCGCCCGACATCATCGTGCGCAACGAGAAGCGCATGCTGCAGGAGTCGGTCGACGCCCTGTTCGACAACGGCCGTCGCGGCCGCGTCATCACCGGCGCCAACAAGCGTCCGCTGAAGTCGCTGAGCGACATGCTGAAGGGCAAGCAGGGACGCTTCCGCCAGAACCTGCTCGGCAAGCGCGTCGACTACTCGGGCCGTTCGGTCATCGTGGTCGGTCCCGAGCTCAAGCTGCACCAGTGCGGCCTGCCGAAGAAGATGGCGCTCGAGCTGTTCAAGCCGTTCATCTATTCGCGCCTGCAGAACTACGGCATGGCCAACACGATCAAGGCCGCCAAGCGCATGGTCGAGAAGGAACGGCCGGAAGTGTGGGACATCCTCGAGGAGGTCATCCGCGAGCATCCCGTGCTGCTGAACCGTGCGCCGACGCTGCATCGCCTGGGCATTCAGGCGTTCGAGCCGGTGCTCATCGAGGGCAAGGCGATCCAGCTGCATCCGCTGGTCTGCACGGCCTTCAACGCCGACTTCGACGGTGACCAGATGGCGGTACACGTGCCGCTGTCCCTGGAAGCCCAGCTCGAGGCGCGCGTGCTGATGATGTCGACCAACAACATCCTGTCGCCGGCGTCGGGCAAGCCGATCATCGTGCCGTCGCAGGACATCGTGCTCGGCATCTACTACATCACGCTGGAGCGCGAGGGCGAGCCGGGCGAGGGTTCTCTGTTCTCCGAGATCGGCGAGCTGGAGCATGCCCTGCACAGCCGCACGCTCTCGATGCATGCGCGCATCAAGATGCGTCTGGAGGCCTACGACGACAAGGGCGTGTTCGCCAAGCGCGTCGTCGAGACCACGCCGGGCCGCATCCTGCTGGCGCAGATCCTGCCCAAGCACGAGAACCTGCCGTTCTCGCTGATCAACCGCCTTCTGACGAAGAAGGACCTGCAGAACGTCATCGACTCCGTCTACCGCCACTGCGGCCAGAAGGAGACGGTGATCTTCGCCGACCGCCTGATGGGTCTCGGCTTCTATCATGCCTGCCGCGCCGGCATCTCGTTCGGCAAGGACGACCTCGTCATCCCGGTGGCCAAGGTCAAGCTGGTCGCCCAGACCAACAAGGAAGTGAAGGAGTACGAGCAGCAGTACCAGGACGGCCTGATCACCTCGGGCGAGAAGTACAACAAGGTCGTCGACGCCTGGTCGCGCTGCTCCGACCGGGTCGCCGAGGAAATGATGAAGGGCATCTCGACGCCGCAGCCGGGCAAGCCGGTCAACGCGGTGTGGATGATGGCGCATTCCGGCGCGCGCGGCTCCGCCACGCAGATGAAGCAGCTCGCGGGCATGCGCGGCCTCATGACCAAGCCGTCGGGCGAAATCATCGAGACGCCGATCCTGTCGAACTTCAAGGAAGGCCTCTCGGTTCTGGAGTACTTCAACTCCACCCACGGCGCCCGCAAGGGACTGGCCGACACGGCGCTCAAGACGGCGAACTCGGGCTACCTGACCCGCCGTCTGGTCGACGTGGCGCAGGACTGCATCATCATCGAGGAGGATTGCGGCACCGAACGCGGCCTCACGATGCGTGCGGTCGTCGACGGCGGCGACGTGATCGAGCCGCTCTCGGAGCGGGTCCTCGGTCGCACGGCGCTGGACGATATCATCGATCCGCTGACCGGCGAGGTGATCAGCAAGGCCGGCGATCTCATCGACGAGGTCAAGGTCGAGCTGATCGACAAGGCCGGCATCGAGGAGCTCCGCATCCGGTCGGTGCTGACCTGCGACACCAAGATCGGCGTCTGCGGCAAGTGCTACGGCCGCGACCTTGCGCGCGGCACCCCGGTGAACATCGGCGAGGCGGTGGGCGTCATCGCCGCCCAGTCGATCGGTGAGCCGGGCACGCAGCTCACGATGCGTACCTTCCACATCGGCGGTGCCGCGCAGCGTGGCGCGGAGCAGTCGAACATCGAGGCGAGCCACGACGGTACCGTCCAGGTGCGCAACCGCAACGTCGTCATCAACAGCTCGGGCGTGCCGGTCGTGATGGGCCGCAACACCGAGATCGTGCTGATCGACGGCGCCCAGCGCGAGCGTGCCAAGCATCGCGTGCCTTACGGCGCGCGCCTGCTCGTCGACAGCGACACGGTCGTCGCGAAGGGCCAGAAGCTCGCCGAGTGGGATCCGTACACCCTGCCGATCATCACCGAAAAGGCGGGTAAGGCGGTCTATGTCGATCTCGTCGAAGGTGTCTCGATGCGCGAGGTGATCGACGACTCGACGGGCATCTCCAACAGGGTCGTGGTCGACTGGAAGGGACAGCCGCGCGGCGGCGACCTGCGTCCGCGCATCGCCATCCACGATGCGGCCGGCAACCCGATCATGCTGGCCAACGGTCAGGAGGCCCGCTACCTGCTGTCGCTCGACTCGGTTCTCTCGGTCGAGAACGGCCAGGACGTCAATGCCGGCGACATCCTCGCGCGTATCCCGCGCGAGGGCGGCAAGAACCGCGACATCACGGGCGGTCTGCCGCGCGTGGCGGAGCTGTTCGAGGCGCGCAAGCCCAAGGATTTCGCGATCATCTGCGACATCTCGGGCCGCATCGAGTTCGGCAAGGACTACAAGAGCAAGCGCCGCATCCTCATCGTGCCGGAAGGCGAGGGCGCGGAGCCGGTCGAGTACCTGATCCCCAAGGGCAAGCGCATCGCCGTCCAGGAAGGCGACTTCGTGGAGCGCGGTGACCTGCTGATCGACGGCAACCCGGTGCCGCACGACATCCTGCGCGTGCTGGGTATCGAGAAGCTGGCCGAGTACCTCGTGAACGAGATCCAGGAGGTCTATCGACTGCAGGGCGTGAAGATCAACGACAAGCACATCGAGACGATCGCGCGTCAGATGCTGCAGAAGGTCGAGATCACCGACGCCGGCGACACGACCTTCCTGATCGGCGAACAGGTCGACAAGGCGGAGTTCGAGGTGGAGAACGCCAAGATCCTCGCGGAGAAGCTGAGGCCGGCCAAGGCCGACCCGGTGCTGCTGGGCATCACCAAGGCGTCCTTGCAGACCAAGTCGTTCATCTCGGCGGCCTCCTTCCAGGAGACCACCCGGGTGCTGACCGAGGCGGCCGTCGGCGGCCGCGTGGACAACCTGCAGGGGCTTAAGGAGAACGTCATCGTCGGCCGCCTGATTCCTGCCGGTACCGGCGGAGTCGTGAACCGCCTGAAGGCGATCGCCGCGCAGCGCGACCGGGCGATCCTGGCCGCCGGTATGGACGGCCAGGACGAGCCGCTACCGACCTTGGAGGAAGAGCGCGCGGCCGACTGATCCGGCCGTCGAGCGAGATAAATGGAAAGGCCGTCCCCGAAAGGGGGCGGCCTTCTCCGTTTGTGGCGGGGGAGCCACAATACCACTAAATATGGTTGTTAGATTCTTGCGCTCTTCGCGGCACGCGAGTCAGGAACGAGTCGGATTCCGGCGACTCCGAAATAACCAACGATATCAATGCGAAAAGCATCGCAGCGTGCTTGACGCCTCGGAACAGCGGCCATATAAGCGCGCCACCTCGTCGGAGGGGCTGGTGGTTGGTGGAAGCCAAGACGCAGCCTGACGCCGAGGACCGCTACAAGTCAGGCCACCAGGCCACAAAGTTATCATTTCGCGCGGGGCAGTGCGTTAGCCGCTATGCCCGCGCATCTGCTTTGTGTCTATGCGTCGATGTTGGGCGGACCCGAGACGGCGTTAAGGAAACCGGAAATCAATGCCGACTATTAACCAGTTGATCCGCAAGCAGCGCCAGGGCCTGAAGGCCCACAACAAGGTGCCGGCGCTCGAGGCTTGCCCGCAGAAGCGCGGCGTCTGCACCCGCGTCTATACGACGACGCCGAAGAAGCCGAATTCGGCGCTGCGCAAGGTCGCCAAGGTGCGCCTCACCAATGCCTACGAGGTGGTGAGCTACATCCCGGGCGAGGGTCACAATCTGCAGGAGCACTCGGTGGTCATGATCCGCGGCGGTCGCGTGAAGGACCTTCCGGGCGTTCGCTACCACATCATTCGCGGCACTCTCGATACGCAGGGTGTCAAGGACCGCAAGCAACGCCGTTCGAAGTACGGCGCGAAGCGTCCCAAGTAGGGCGGGGAGAAGAACATGTCTCGTCGTCGCGCAGCCGAAAAGCGTGAAGTTCTGCCGGACGCCAAGTTCGGTGATATCGTTCTCAGCAAGTTCATGAACACGCTGATGGAGCGTGGCAAGAAGTCGGTCGCCGAGCACATCGTCTATGGTGCGCTCGAAGAGGTGGAATCCAAGCTCAAGCAGGATCCGGTGCCGGCCTTCCACGAGGCGCTCGAGAACGTGAAGCCGGCGGTCGAAGTGCGCTCGCGCCGCGTCGGTGGTGCCACGTATCAGGTTCCCGTCGAGGTCCGCCCGGAGCGTCGCCAGGCCCTGGCGATCCGCTGGATCATCCAGGCCGCCCGTGACCGCTCGGGCCACAGCATGACCGAGAAGCTCTCCGCCGAGCTGCTCGACGCCTTCAATCGCCGCGGCAACGCGGTGAAGAAGCGCGAGGACACCCACAAGATGGCCGACGCCAACAAGGCGTTCGCTCACTACCGCTGGTAAGCGACCTCCAGGCCCCCTCCGAGAAAGCCCAGTTCCATGGCTCGCACTACCCCCATCGCGCACTATCGCAATATCGGCATCATGGCTCACATCGATGCCGGTAAGACGACGACGACTGAGCGCATCCTGTACTACACCGGCAAGTCGCATAAGATCGGCGAAGTCCATGATGGCGCCGCGACGATGGACTGGATGGAGCAGGAGCAGGAGCGCGGCATCACGATCACGTCCGCCGCGACGACCTGCTTCTGGACGGTCGAGTCGGGCCCGAACGCGGGCATCAACTATCGCGTCAACATCATCGATACGCCCGGGCACGTCGACTTCACGATCGAAGTCGAGCGGTCGCTGCGGGTTCTCGACGGCGCGGTTTGCGTTTTCGACTCGGTGGCCGGTGTCGAGCCGCAGTCCGAGACTGTATGGCGTCAGGCCGACAAGTATGGCGTGCCGCGCATCTGCTTCGTCAACAAGATGGACCGCACGGGCGCCAACTTCTATCGCACGGTCGACATGATCGTCGACCGTCTCGGCGCCAAGCCGCTGGTGACGCAGCTCCCGATCGGTTCCGAGGGCG
>JBILYJ010000544.1:0-3705 GCA_044377795.1 Reyranella sp.
GACGACCGGACCGGAGCCGACTGCATCAGCGGCCGGGGCGGTGGGCGGCGATGTGTATTGCGGCAGCGGTCCGCCCGTCAGGCCGGCGCCCGAATAGGGGTTGAAGGCGGTGACGTTCTGCCCGAGGGCCGCGAAGGACGCCGCGCCGACGCCGATCACGGCGAGGGCAAGGCTGCGCGCAGCGACCGAAGAGGGGGGCATAACCGATTGCCTTTCCAAGGGATTTGGCGGATCGACCATAACGAATGGTCGCTCCGCGCTCAACCGCTCGCGGCACTGCAGTAGAGGATGAACGGACGCTCGGCAGGCCTGATCGTGGTCGCGACGCTCGCCGCTCGGACGGCGAGGGGGATCAGGCCTGGGACAGGATCTCGACCATCGGATCGCGCAGGCCGAAGTTGCTGGCCAGGAGGGACGGGCCGCCGAGTTCGTAGGGCTGGCCCGCAATGTCACCGACGAGACCGCCGGCCTCGCGCACCATCAGGATGCCTGCCGCGACGTCCCACGGCGCCAGGCCGAACTCGAAGAAGGCGTCGTAGCGGCCGGCCGCCACGAAGGCGAGGTCGAGCGCCGCGGCGCCCCAGCGGCGGACGCCGGCCGTGCGCTCGGTGACCGCCGCCAGCTTGGCGTGATAGGCGGCGTGATTGCCCTTGCCGATATGGGGGATCCCGGTGCCGACAAGCGCGCGGGCCGGTTCCTTGCGACCCGAGACGCGCAGGCGGCGTGACCGGGCGTTCGGGGTGTCGATATAGGCGCCGTTGCCCTTCTCGGCCCAGAACAGCTCGTCGGAGATCGGCTGGTAGATGACGCCCGCGATGATCTCCTTTTCGCGCTCGAGCGCGATCGAGATGGCGAAGTGGGGGACGCCGTGCAGGAAGTTGGTCGTGCCGTCGAGCGGATCGACGATCCAGCGGTTGCGGCCGTCGCCCTTGGTCTCGCCGCCTTCCTCCCCGAGGAAGCCGTAGTCGGGACGGACACGCGACAGCTCGGTGCGCAGGGTGCGCTCGGCCTTGATGTCGGCATGACTGACGAAGTCTCCGGGGCCCTTCTCCGAGATCTGCAGATGCTCGACCTCGCCGAAGTCGCGCTTGAGATTCTTCGCGGCGGCAAAGGCGGCGCGGATCATGACGGTGATCGTGGCCGAACGCTGCGCCAGCGACTTGCGCTCGGGCGGGCCCGAACGCTCGCGCCCCTCGCCCATCGGGGCGCGGCCGACACGGGCGACGGGGGTCTCTCGCGGGGGACGATTGGTGGGAAGGGCCACGGTGCGCGCCTAATCCTTGGCGCGTTCCATGTAGGTGCCCTCTTCGGTGTTGATCACCAGCCGGGTGCCCACGCCGATGTGCGGCGGCACCATCACGCGGATGCCGCCCTCGACGATGGCCGGCTTGTAGGACGAGGAGGCGGTCTGACCCTTGACGACCGCGTCGGCTTCGACGACGGCGAGGGTGACGGTCTTGGGCAGCTCGGCGCCGACCGGCGTGCCCTCGTAGAGCGAAACGGTCACTTCCATGCCGTCCTGCAGCCAGCGCGACTGGTCCTCGTCAAGGACGTCGGCGCCGACCACGAGCTGCTCGAAAGTCTCCTTGTCCATGAACGTGAAGCCGTTCTCGTCCTTGAACAGGTAGGTGCACTCGCGCTCGTCGATATGGACGCGCTCGATGGTCTCGCCCGAGCGGAAGCGCTCCTGCAGCTTGTTGCCCTCGCGCAGCGCCTTGGCCTCGATGGCGACGAACGCGCCGCCCTTGCCGGGGCTGATATGCTGCACCTTGGAGGCGACCCAGAGCTTGCCGTTATATTCGAGGACGTTGCCGGCTCGGATGGAATTGACTTGGACTTTCATGGAGTTACCCGGCCCTACCGCTGTCTCGGATGAATGGAATTCGGCCTCGCCCGCGGCAGCGGTTCGAGGCCGTCGCGGCCTTCTATCAAAGGCAGCCCGGGGTCGCAACCGGGCCAGCCCCGGCGGGGTGCCCCGGGGTCAGGCCCCGAGACCGAGTTCCTGCCGCTTTTTCTTCGGCAGAGCGGCGGCGATCACGGCATGTGCCTGCCTGAGATAGGCCTGCGTCTCAGCGGGCGTGAGCACCCCGGGGGCCTCGAGGGCCACCCATTTCGCACGGGCGAGATAGGGGGCCGGCCGGAACCCTTCGGCATGCGAAAGCGCCTCGAAATGCTCGGGCGGGCACTTGAAGCAGAGGCGCGCGACGGAATGGCCGGGCGGGCCGATCAGGCAGAACATCTTGCCGCCGACCTTGAAGACGGTGACTCCCTCCCATTGCACGGTCCGCGTCGCGGCCGGCAGCTTGCGGCAGAAGGCGTCGATCTGCTTGGGCGTCATGACGACACCCTACACGTCGCACCGTTCGCATGCGATGGTAGGGCATGAACGAGTGGCGTCCCGACAGGCTTTCGCGGCGTCTGCCGCACCTCCAGTTGCGAGCCCGGATACAGGCGGCGACGCGGCACTGGTTCGCATCCGAGGGCTTCGTCGAGGTCGAGACACCGATTCTGCAGGCAGCCCCCGGCGCCGAGGTCCACCTCACGGGCTTCGCGACGGCGTGGGAGTTGCCCGACGGAGAGGAGCGCGAACGCTGGCTGCACAGCTCGCCCGAGTTCGCGATGAAGAAGCTGCTGGCCGGCGGGATGCCGAAAATCTTTCAGTTCGCGCGTGTGTTTCGCAACGCCGAGGGCTCGGCCCTGCATCACCCCGAGTTCACGATGCTGGAATGGTATCGCGCCGGCACGGGATACGAGACGATCATGGCCGACTGCAAGGCGCTGGTCGCCTCGACCGGGGTCGAAGAACTGCGCTGGGCCGGTCACGTGTGCGATCCCAAGGCCGAACCGGAGCGACTCACCGTGGCGGAGGCCTTCGTTCGGCATGCCGGCGTCGATCTGTTCGCGACCCTGGGCAGCGCCGAGGCGCTGTCGGGCGCCTCGGGCATTGCCATGCATGCTGGCGACAGCTGGGAGGACGTCTTCTTCCGCATCATGTTCGACAAGATCGAGCCGCGGCTCGGCATGGGCCGGCCGACCATCCTCTGCGAATATCCGATCTCGATGGCGGCACTCGCCCGCGCCAAGCCCGGCGATCCCAGGGTGGCGGAGCGCTTCGAGCTCTATGTCTGCGGCGTCGAGCTTGCCAACGCCTTCGGCGAGCTGACCGATCCGGACATCCAGCGCGAGCGCCTGGTGGCGGACATGGACCTCAAGGAGGAGCTGTACGGCGTACGCTGGCCGGTCGACGACGATTTTCTGGCGGCACTCGACCACGGCTTGCCGGATTGCTCTGGCATCGCGCTCGGCTTCGATCGGCTGGTCATGCTGGCGGGCGGCGCCTCGCACATCGAGGAAGTGCTATGGCTGCCCGTCCGCTGAACCGTGCGCCGCGAAGAGCTCGTTGAAGGCGCGCACCGCCGCTTCGGGCCCCTCCTTGTAGTCCCACACGCCGCCGGCGACGGCCAGGAAATCGGCGCCCGCCTCGATCAGGGGCTTGCAGTTCTCGACGGTGATGCCGCCGATCGCCACGCAGGGCACTTCCATCAGGCCGCTCCACCATTCGACGATCTCGACGTCGGCCGGCGTCGTCACCGGCTTGGTGGCGGAGGAGAAGAACGCGCCGAAGGCCACGTAGTCGGCGCCGGCCTCGGCCGCTTCCATCGCGAAATGGCGCGAGGCCTTGCAGGTGACGCCGATCTGGCGGTC
>JBILYJ010000545.1:0-3704 GCA_044377795.1 Reyranella sp.
TTGTTCGATTCTCTGGAGTCCAGCCTACCGATGCGTACATTGATCCTCGTCGCCCTGCTGTCGTTGGCGGCCTGCTCGGTGAACTCTCAGTATTCGGAGCCTTGGACCGTAAAGGCGGTCGGCAAGACTTACGAGGCGCGCGACGCCTGCCTGCAGAGGCAGGCCGCGCCCTATGCCGGCGACGCGGCGGACGCGTCGAGCATCGGGCGGATCGTCAGCGCGAACTGCCAGGCCGAGACGGAGGCCCTGATCGCCAGCAGCAACCCGCACAGGGATCCGGCCGTGACGGCAGCGATCCGCCAGGATTCGGATTTCCGGGCGACCGGCTATGTCCTGAAGGCCCGCGGCCAGAACAACTAGGCCGATAGAACGAGGATGGACCGAAAGGCTCAAGAGGACGACGTGACGAAAGAGGACGCAAAGATGGCACTGGCCAATCTCATGATCCGGAAGGCCGGCCTCATCCGCACGATCCGGCACGAGATGCACAAGCAGGGAGTCGTCTACTCCGTCGGCCTCAGCGAGATTCTCGAGGCGATCGAGCGGGCGAAGAAGGAAGACTGACTCTCAACCTCTGAAAGGATGTCGACATGCTTCGATCCATACTGACGACCGCCGCGACCGCTGCCCTCATGGCTGGCCTCGGCGTGGCCGCCCAGGCGCAGACCCCGGCCGCCCCCGGCACGCCGCAGGCGACCGGCAAATCCGGTGCTAACGTCGGCTCGCTCACCTGCAAGGTCGCGGGCGGCATGGGCTTCATCTTCGGCTCCTCGAAGGACCTCGACTGCATCTTCGCGCGCACCGACGGCGTCGGCGAGAAGTACACGGGCGCGATCAAGCGCTACGGCGTCGATATCGGCTTCACCAAGGAATCGCAGATCGTCTGGCTCGTCTTCGCGCCGGGCAGCATCGCGCCGGGCGCCCTGGCGGGCGGCTATGTCGGCGCGACGGCGCAAGCCACGGTGGGCGGTGGCGTCGGCGCCAACGTCCTGCTGGGCGGCGGCAGCGGCCAGATCACGCTGCAGCCCGTCAGCGTCGAGGGCAGCGTCGGCCTGAACGTTGCGGCCGGCGTCGCCGAGGTCGAACTCAAGTACGCCAAGTAACGCGGCAGGTAGAGAGGCTTGCAGCGGGGCCGCCGGTCGGGCCAACTCCCGACATGCCGTATGCCGTAGACTCCCTGATCGCCCGCCTCCAGGCGGATTGTACCGCGGCCGAGACGGCCGAGCGCAAGGTGCGAGCTGCCGTCGAGGCCCAGATCAGGGAGGCCGAGCGCGCGCGCACCTTCGCGTGGCGCCGCCTCAGTGCGCTCTCGGACATGGCGCGGGTCGCCGCGCTGGAGCCCGATCGGGACCTCGCGGTGGAGCGTCAGCTCGAAGCACTGTTCCGCGACATCGGCTGGATCGAGAATGGCCTGGCCGAACTGGGCGACAGGGCCCGGCCGCTGCTCGACTGGCTGCGGCCGATCGCCGAGGCGCTCCATGCCGAGGCGCATCCGCCGGAGCCGGAGGCCGGCCGGCCGCCTGAGCCGCCGGTGATCGCTGATCCGATCGCGGCTTTCCGTGCCTTCGAGGCCTGGTACGAGGCCGAGCGCGGCGAGCCCTTCCTGCAGGTGTTCGATCGTTATGTGCCCCCCACGCCCGTGGTCGAATTCTAGGCGAGCGATGAAGACCGATTTCGAGCACTTGCTCAGGGCTCCGTTCGCCGATACGGGGCCGTTCACGATCTTCATTTTGCTCGTGCGGATCACGTCCTCGAACGCCCTGCCGCTGCGATCGAGCTATGCCCATCTGGTCGGCGACGAGATGACGTGGCAGGAGATGCGGACCCTGCTCGACGGCGCACGGGCGCCCTGGGACGCCGTCGCCTTCTTCGTCGGGCTGGGCCACGAAGGCGGCCCGCTGCCCGACCCGGTCGCCGCGCGCAAGCTGAAGGAGGTCGAGGCCGACGTGAAGGCCGATCCGCTGGTCCTGAACCGCGGCCTGTTCTTCGATCGCGAGGGGCGGCACCTGCGGATCGACGAGACCACGGCGTGACCCGGGTGGGCTCTGTCCGCCGTCCGGCGCGCCGCCTCACCGCCGGCGGCAGCGAGCCGCTGGAGGAGACCGTCGCCGAGGAGGTCGCGGTGGCGCTGGTCTACAACGGCATCAGCCATGCCGTGATGATGGCGACGCCCTGCGACCTCGAGGATTTCGCCCGCGGCTTCTCCCTCACCGAGCGGATCGTCGGGCAGCCGTCGGAGATCTACGACATCGAGGTCGAGCCGGTCGGGCGCGGCATCGAGGTCAGGCTCGAGATCGCGGCCCAACGGATGGCGGGGCTCCAGGAACGACGGCGCAGCCTCGCCGGGCGCACCGGCTGCGGCCTGTGCGGTGTCGAGAGCCTGGATGCGGCCTTGCGTCCGGTGCCGGCGGTGTCCGGCCCCCGACCGGTGGCGCGGCTCGCCATCGAGCGGGCGATGAAGGAGCTGCCGGAGCATCAGAACATCAACCGGACGAACGGGGCCACGCATGCCGCGGGCTGGGCGTCGGCCGATGGCGCGCTCGTCGTCGTGCGCGAGGATGTCGGCCGTCACAATGCACTCGACAAGCTGGCTGGCGCGCTGGCGCGAAGCGGCGGCGTCGAGCCCGGGGGCTTCGTGGTCGTGACCAGCCGCTGCTCCTACGAGATGGTGCAGAAGGCGGCGGCGATCGGTGCGTCGGCGATCGCGGCCGTTTCCGCGCCGACGTCGTTCGCCATCGAGACGGCGGAGCAGGCGGGCATCGCACTGGTCGCCTTCGTGCGCGACGGACGTCTCACGGTCTATGCCCATGCGGAACGGATCATCGCGTGAGCGCACCGCGCATCTTCGGGATCACCGGCTGGAAGAACGCCGGCAAGACGACGCTGACGGAGCGTCTGGTGGCCGAGTTCGTGCGCCGCGGCTGGCGGGTGTCGACCATCAAGCATGCCCATCACGACATCGACATCGACCGGCAGGGCACCGATTCGTATCGTCATCGAGCAGCCGGTGCCGGCGAGGTCGCCCTCGTTGGCGGCCGACGCTACGCCATCATGTCCGAGACACCGGAGCCGTCGATCTCGGAGGTTCTGGCGCGGCTTGCGCCCGCGGATCTCGTGCTGATCGAGGGCTACAAGCGCGAACCGCACCTCAAGATCGAGGTGCGCGCCTCGCCGGAGGCCGAGCCGCTGGCGCCGGGTGATCCCGCCATCGTGGCGATCGCCGCCGATTTCCGGCCGGTCGAAGGCGATTTGCCGTGGTTCCGGCGCGACGACATCGCGGCCATTGCCGACTTCATCGCCGGAAGGATCGGCTGACGCCGGGGCGTCATTGCGCCGGGGGAGTGCCCGCCTTCTGTCCTACGAAGGCGCCGCCAGCCTGATAGTTCGGACCATTCACCGTGAAGCTTCCGGTCTGAAGGTTCGGATATCCCGGTCCGGCGAAGGCGCCGTTCATGTTCATCGTGCGGCCGGGCGTGTTGGGAGTCGTGGTCGGCATGGTCGCCTGGAAACCTTGGCTGCCGGTCCGGGTCGTGGTCCCGCTGTAGCTGCTGTTGTTGAAATTCGCGGTGGTGTTGCCGGTACCCGTGTTCATCGACCAGACCTGCTGATACGTGCCCGTGCCGTAGGAATAGCTGCCGTTGTTCCTGACGAGACCGCCCATCACGCCGTTGTAGGTGATCGTCTGCTGCGACTGGTTGGCTCTC
>JBILYJ010000547.1:0-3678 GCA_044377795.1 Reyranella sp.
TGTTGATCGACCTGGGCGCTCGTCTCGGCCTGCCCGGCCTCGTGAAGGAAGACGGCAGCCCGCGCTATCCCGGCGGCTATCCCGACTATATCGTCCATCACGAACGCAAGCCCGGCATCGGCAGCCTGGCCGGCTGGCGTGGCGCTGCCGGCGACAAGCACGGCATCGGCGCGGTCAACGAGGGTCAGCTCGATGCCTACCTCGCCAACCAGTGTTTCTGGCGGCACGAGATTCCGGCCGATGCGCGCTACTTCAAGCATGCCAATCGCGCCTATCTCGACTGGGCGGTCGGCATGGGCCTGATCGACAAGCCGGACCCCATCGTCCTGCAGCTCTACAGCGAGGTCCTGCAGAAGTTCCGCCTCGCCGCCGACGGGCATGGCGAGGTACAGCCGCCGGACGAGCACCGCCAACGCGTAAAGACCTACTTCGATCCGTTGCCGCTCTGGTACATGCCGTTCGAGGAGGCCGCGGTCGCGCGCGACGCCTTCCCGATGCACGCGATCACACAGCGGCCGATGGCGATGTATCACTCGTGGGGCTCGCAGAATGCATGGCTGCGCCAGATCCACGGCGACAATCGTCTTCACATCCATCACGCGACGGCAGCCAGGCTCGGCATCGCCGACGGCGACTGGGTCGCCGTCACCAGCCATCACGGGCGCATAAAGGTCCAGGCCAAGCTGATGGACGGCGTCAATCCGCATACGGTCTGGACGTGGAACGCGATCGGCAAGCGATCCGGCGCCTGGAACCTCGCACCGAAGGCCGCGGAGTCCCAGAAGGGCTTCCTCCTAAATCACGTCATCTCCGAACTGCTGCCCGAGCGCGACGACGGCCATCGCTACGGCAATTCGGATCCGGTGACCGGCCAGGCCGCGTGGTACGACCTGCGCGTCCGGATCGAGAAGGTCGCGGCGGAGGAAGGCGTGAGCGAACCGCAGTTCGCCACCCTGCCGGTGCCGCCCAATCTGCCACAGCGTCCCGACGTGCTGCGCTACGGCGCCGGCTTCAGGGCGGCGGCCAACGGAGACGCCAAGTGACCAGCCTGCCTGCCGCGCCCGCGCAGAAGCGACTGGGCCTCGTCATCGATCTCGACATCTGCGTCGGCTGTCACGCCTGCGCGGTGAATTGCAAGGAATGGAACACCGGCGGTGTCGCCGCACCGCTCACCGACCTCGCGCCGTACGGGGCCAATCCCGACGGCGTCTGGTTCAACCGCGTGCACACCTACGAGGTCGGCGAGGGCGCGGCCGGCCGCACCGTTCATTTCCCGCGCTCGTGCCTGCATTGCGCCGAGCCCGCCTGCGTGACGGTGTGTCCGACCGGTGCGTCCTTCAAGCGCGCCGCGGACGGCATCGTCCTCATCAACGAAGACCTCTGCATCGGCTGCAAGCTCTGCTCCTGGGCCTGTCCCTATGGCGCCCGGGAATTCGACGAAGACGCCGGCGTCATGAAGAAGTGCACGCTCTGCATCGATCGCATCTACAACGAGACCTTCGATCCGGAGGATCGCGTGCCGGCCTGCGTCGCCACCTGTCCGGCCTCGGCGCGCCACTTCGGCGATCTCGGCGATCCGAACTCCGCCGTCTCCAAGCTGGTTGCCGAACGCGAAGGCTTCAACCTGATGGAAGAGCTGGGCTATGCGCCCACCAACAAGTATCTGCCGCCGCGCCCGCGGCAGCAGACGCAGGGCTGCACAGGTGCGCAGGCCCGGCTCGAGCCCGCGCAACCGACTGCCGCCGGCGGCCTGCTGGGATGGCTGGACCGGCTGCTGTCGGCATGAACAACGAACAAACTGATCTTTCGGAGACGCCGTGCATCCCTCGCTGTCGGTGATTTTCTTCACCACCGCCTCAGGCGCCGGCTACGGGCTCCTGGCTCTGCTCGGCGTCCTGGCGCCGTTCGGCCTGCTGCCGGCGGATCCGCGGTTCGGTCTGGTGGCGCTGGCCCTGGCGCTGGCCGCCATCACCGCCGGTCTGCTGTCCTCGACGCTGCATCTCGGCCAGAAGCAGCGTGCCTGGCGGGCCTTCTCGCAATGGCGGTCGTCGTGGTTGTCGCGCGAGGGTGTTGCCGCCGTCGCGACCTATCTGCCGGCCGGACTCTTCGGCATCGGCTGGGTGTTCCTCGGCAATGTCTCGAAGGCGGCGGGCGTGCTGGCTGCACTCGGCGCCGTCGCCACGGTCTACTGTACGTCGATGATCTACCAGTCGCTGAAGCCCGTGCCCCGCTGGCACAACCGCTGGGTCGTGCCGAACTACCTGGCGCTCGCCCTCATGAGCGGCCTCCTCTGGCTCGCGCCCGTGTTGCAGGTCTTTGGCGCACGGCCGGAACTCGGCGGGCTGGTGCCCGTCGCGATCGTGCTCGCCGCGGTGCTGAAGCTGGGTTACTGGCGCTTCATCGACTCTGCCCCCGCCACCAGCACCGCCGGCAGCGCGACCGGCCTCGGTTCCTTCGGCACGGTGCGTCTCTTCGAGGCGCCGCACACCTCCGAGAACTATCTGCTGAAGGAGATGGGCTTCAGCATCGCCCGCAAGCATGCCGCCAAGCTGCGGCGCATCGCGATCGGACTCGGCTTCGGCCTGCCGTTCCTCCTGTCACTCGTCCCCTTCGTCGCCCCGGGCTGGCCCGCGATTGCCGCGGCCCTCGCCGCCGCGATTGTGGGAACGGTCGGAATCTTCGTCGAGCGCTGGCTGTTCTTCGCCGAGGCGCAGCACGCCGTCACCCTCTACTACGGCCAGACGGCGGTCTGAGCCCGTCGCGCCGGACGGCTCGTGCCGATCAAGGCGGCGACGGGCCTGAACGCCCGTCGGACACTACTCACGGCTGAGCGGGTATCCGCCGCCTTGAACTGGCCCAGCGGGCACGGTGCCACTTTGTCGCCGATCGTGGTTCGTACCGGCTTACGCGAACCATGCCCTGCAATCCAAGGGTTTGCATCAGTCGCGCCACGTTGGATCGAGCAACCTTGTGGTCCTCCCGGCCGAGCTGCCGCCAGACCCTGCGCACCCCATAGACGCCGAAGTTCTCCATAGCGTTTGCATGGCAGGTCGATGGGGCAATACGTGCTCGCCTTGCGCAGGATCTCATTGGCCTGGAGACCCTCTCGGTTCTCGCGCTCGAGCGCCTTGAGCTTGGCTGCCATATCGCTGGTCAGGCCGCGATTCCCGCTGTCGCGCTCGGCCTTCTTGACCCACTCGTTCAGCGTCTGCGCCGTGCAGCCGATCTTGAACGCGATCTACGCCACCGTCGCCCAACGTGATCCGTGTTCAGCCTCGTGATCCAGCACCAGCCGGATTGCCCGCTCGCGCACCTCTGTCGAAAACTTGTTCGCTGTCTTGCTTGTCATGGCTCCGCTCTCTCAAGTGTTGGAGCCTCCGACAAACCCGCGGCGGTTCACTACCTCGGGCTCTGTTGCTGCGGCGTCGTCGGGCCATAGATAACCGGTGGAAGCGGCCCAGGCGGCCCCGGGAATGGCGGCGACGGGGGTTGCGGGTTCGAAACCGGCGTGTTCGAAGGTTGTGACGGCGCCGGCGGCGCAAGGGTATTCACCAGGCTGGTGAGGGTCGGGCCCGAGGTCCCTCCCGGCTGACCCAACTGTTCGCTAATGAACTGCTGCCAGGTCGGGCCACCTATCGGACCGTAGATGGCAGCATTGTATTGGGTGTCGTTGGGCGG
>JBILYJ010000546.1:0-3678 GCA_044377795.1 Reyranella sp.
GAGGATCTGCCGGCCCGTCTGGCGGCGCTGGTCGAGGGACAGAAGAGGATCGAGCGGGAACTGTCGGATGCGCGCAAGGCGCTGGCCCTGGCCGGCGGTGGCTCGGGCGGCGGGTCCGCGGCCGACGAGGTGCGCGATGTCGGCGGGATCAAGCTGATCGGCCGCGTGCTGAACGGCGTGCCGGGCAAGGACCTGAAGGGCATGGCCGACGAGTTCAAGAAGAAGCTGGGCTCGGGCGTCGTGGCGCTGATCGGCGTCGAGGACGGCAAGGCCTCGGCGGTCGTCGGCGTGACCGACGATCTCGCCAAGACCCACAGCGCGGTCGAGCTGGTGAAGGCGGGCGTGGCCGCACTGGGCGGCAAGGGCGGCGGCGGCCGGCCCGACATGGCGCAGGGCGGCGGTCCCGACGGAAGCAAGGCCTCCGATGCGCTGAAGGCCATCGAGGCGGCTCTGGCGGGAACCGCATGAAGCTCGCGATCGCCCTCGTGATGGCGGCGGCGACGATGTCGGCCTGCGCGCCGAAGGATTTCTCCAAGGAAGGCGCCGACGCCGAGCAGTTCAGCAAGGACGAATCCCTGTGCCGCAGCCAGGTCCGCGCGAGGGCGCAGCAGGAGCGCAACATCGACGACCAGCGGCGGGCGACCTTCTCGGCCGAGCGCGAGCGCTACGGCCAGCAGGGGCTCTACTCCGACATGGCCAACCAAGGCTACAAGTTCAACTACGAGCGCATGATGGCCAACTGCATGGAAGCGCGTGGCTGGGCGCCCAAGCAGAACGGGCCCATCCCCATGCCGAAGCTTACCTGGTGACATGGACGCGCTGACCGTTTTTCTTCTTTATCTGGCCAGCGGCGCGGCGACTTTCCCCCTCACGATCCTGCTGGTGCGCGGCGTGGTGTCGGTGGCGGCGCCGGCGCGCGCCACGCCTGCTTTTCACCAGCGGCTGGACAATGCCATGGGCTGGTCGATCACCGTCTGGATCCTGGGCGTCTTCGTCTTCTATGCGACGGCCATCCTGATGGAGCGGCAGAAACCCTGCGAAGAACAGCGGACCAACCAGCTCACCTACGAGTGCAAGAAGTTCCTGGGCGCTACCAAGTAGGGCGGCGGCGTTTCGACAGCACCGTCCACAGGCCGCGCAACGCGAACTCCACGAGGGTGCCGAACAGGACCAGGATGAAGGCGTTCACCGGAACGGCATACAGGTGGCTGGGCAGCGCCAGGATCGCCTGGGCGAGGAAGAGGCCGAGAAACGCCAGCGTGATCCCGAAGGGTGGGCCGGGCTGCATGGTCGGCACGACGAGCAACTGCCGGGCCTTCTCCCAGTAGATGCGCGCGACTTCGACCGGGTCCTCGACGATGCGTGCGAGGTAAAGCTTCCACATCATGCGGAAATACTCGGGCGAGCAGTAGAGGACCCCGGCCCGGTCGGCCAGCTCCGCGCCATGCTCGTCGTGGTAGCGTATGCCCCACTTGTTCTCGACGAATCCGAGGCCGAGATAGAGCGTATGCGACAGGCCGTGGGTCTGCAGCCGTTCGGCGGGCGGCATGGGAAAGGCCGCATCGCGCGCCGTCGTGGCCCACTTCGGAGCAAGCAGAGCCCCCGTCGCGAGAACGAGGATGAGCGCCAGGTGAGGCAGGAGACGAGCCGGTCGCGGCCGCTGCAGTGCCGTCACCGCCAGTGCGCCGAGCGTGAGCGCGAAACCCATCAGGCCGATCGATTCGCGGACCAGCGTCACCACGGCCAGGGCCACGATCCCGACCGCGATCCAGGCGCGGCTGCTGCGGGTCACGATCGCCAGCGGCAGGATGCCGGCCAGGCTCACCATGCCGATGAAGGCCCAGTGCGGCGAGGTGCCCATCCAGCCCAGGAACTCGATCGGCCCCTTCACCAACAGCACGATCGAGGTGATCCAGGCCCGCAACGAGAACAGGAGCGCCGCAAGCGTCACGAGGCCGATCGTGTTCAAGAGCGTGCTGAGCCGCGCGACGTCGACCAGAGTGGCAGGCTCGCCTTTGATCGCGGCCCAGGCGCTGAGCAGGAGCGCGTGGCCGGGATCGTCGGCGATCGCACGTTCCGAGATCGGGATCAGGCGGCCGTCCTCGCAGACCGCCAGCCAGACGCCGCGGGATACCGTGCACTCCGTGCTGTCGAGCCAGATGTTGGTGGCAGCCCACTCGGACTGCATGATGTCGGCGAGATGGCCGTAGCGCCGCACATCGTCGAACGTGCGTCCGAACTGACCCAGCACCAACACCGCCACGCAAATCGCGAAGGCGACCCACCTCAGCGCCGATCCCATCCGTTCTCCCGCGACCCCCTGCAGACTCTTCGGTCCGCCCGCGCACAACATCTACGACCGGGATGTGAAAGCCAAGCAATAGCGCGCTAGAATATGGGCATGTTCGCCAAGCCGCTCCTGGCGGTCCTCGCCCTCCTGACGCTGCTGCCCGGCTGCGAGACGCGGGCCGAACGCGAAGCCGTGTTCGATGGCCAGCTGCGTGCCATGGCCGGCGCGCCGGAGGCCGGGCTTCTGAACAGCATGGGCCGCATTCCCGACAACACCTACCAGCTCGAGGACGGCTCCAAGATCCTGCAATGGCGGTGGGACACGTCCTACATCGATCCGGGCATGCCGCCGATGTATCAGCGCTTCGGCGGCTGGGGATGGGGCTGGAGCGGCGGCCTGTGGATGCCCATGGGCGGCTTTCCGCCGACCCTGGTGCGCCAAAGCTGCATCGTCGAATGGACGATGGTCTCCGGTTCGGCCCAAGGCTATCGATGGCAGGGCGCGGGCTGCCAGAAGGTGACGCCGTGAGAAAAGGGCCGGCCGGTCCTTCTGCGAAGATCCGGCCGGCCTTCTCAGTCCGCGGGCTTACCAGTAGGTCGGGACGCCGTAGTACTTGTCGACCTGGCGGCCGTAGTCCGGCGTCCAGCTGAAGTTCTCCGCATCTTCGTAGGTCGGAGCGCCTTCCAGGACCTTCCTGTCGAGGGCAACGACATAGCCGCCCTGGCGCTCGTCATACTTCAGCGTCGACCACGGCAGCGGGTGGTGCTTCTCGCCGATGCCGAGGAAGCCGCCGAACGACATGACCGCGTAGATGGCGCGG
The DNA here is from genome assembly GCA_044377795.1 of Reyranella sp. GTDB lineage: Bacteria > Pseudomonadota > Alphaproteobacteria > Reyranellales > Reyranellaceae > Reyranella. Next base: position 3,111 of record JBILYJ010000546.1, read on the forward strand.
CCGCTCACCTTGTCGATCATGATGTCCTCGACGGTGCCGAGCTTGTCGCCCTGGAGATTGTAGACGTCGGTGCCGGTGACGCGCTCGGCGGCGATCAGGTTCTTCGGCGTCAGGGTAAGGTCGGTCATCGCTCTCTCCTGTTTGATGGTGCTGCCTGAGGAACGCAGGCTCGCCCGGGCAGTTGCAGGAGGTCGCAAAGACTTCACATTCCGGCGCGCCTCATTCGGGCGACTTGCGCAACCCTTCGCCGACAGCGGCGACCATTGCCTCATAGGAGGAGAGATCCCGGGCCGTCCCGGCGCGCGGCAGGGCGTTGTAGCGCTGGCGGCCGAAGTCCGTCAGGCGCGCAACGCCGGCGTCGATCTCGACCAGCGCCAGGGATTTCAGGCGCTTGAGGTCCCGCGGCGCCAGGTCCTTCATCGGCGAAATGCCCAGCGCGACACGGCGCAGGGTCACTTCCTCGTTGGGACTGATACCAAGCGACAGAACTCATGACAGTTCAGCCCATCGCCGGCTTGTGATGGATGCGATCCTTTGCGGTGTGGCGAGAAGGTCAGTCCAAGCCTTG
>JBILYJ010000548.1:0-3676 GCA_044377795.1 Reyranella sp.
CGAGGCACGCCCGCCGCCCGCCTCGTCGCGCACGGTGAAGGTGATGGGCTTCGCGCCGGACGGCGCAGCGGATGCAGGCACCGTCACGAAGACCCGGAAGGTGCCCACGGCGTCGGGCTGGACGGACAGCGTCGCCGTCGCGCCGCTGCCTTCGACGTCAGCGCCGACGAAGCCCAGCTGGGCCGACGGCAGCCCGTCGATCTCGAGATGGACGTGCCGGGGCGTGCGGCGCTTGTTGAGCACCTTGACGGCGTAGGAGTTGCGGACGTCGCCGTTGGACAGGCGCACGAAGTTCGGGTTGCGGTCGCGCTGCACCGTCAGTTCGGTGTCGGCGCGGAGCGCGAAGGCCACCAGCATGACGATGGCGACGATGCCGAGCAGCGCGGCGTAGAGCAGGGTGCGTGCCCGGACCGGCCGCCACGCCACGGGTGCGCTGCGGGTCTCCTTCGCCTGCTGGGCGGCGAGCGTATCCCAGCGGATGAGACCGGTCGGACGTTCGACTTTTTCCATCGTCTGTGTGCAGGCGTCGATACACAGGCCGCAGCCGATGCATTCGATCTGCTGGCCGTCGCGGATGTCGATGCCCGTCGGGCAGACGGCGACGCAGAGATTGCAGTCGATGCAGTCGCCGCGGCCGGCCCAGCTGTCGCCGGCCTTGTGTTTGCCCCGCGGTTCGCCGCGCCACTTCTGATAGGTGACGATCAGGCTCTGCTCGTCGAGCATCGCAGCCTGGAAGCGCGGCCAGGGGCACATGTAGGTGCAGACCTGCTCGCGCGCCCAGCCGGCCAGGACATAGGTGGCGGCGGTGAAGAGGCCGACGAAGGCGTAGACCTCCATCGAGGCCTCGCCGCGGAAGATCTTCACCAGCGTGGTCGGGGCATCGACGTAGTAGAACACCCAGGCGCCGCCGGTGGCGGCGGCGATGGCCAGCCAGGCGGTGTGCTTCAGCGTCTTGCGGACGGCCTTGCCCGCCGACATCGGCTGGCGGTCGAGCCGCATGCGCTCGTTGCGGTCGCCCTCGATCCGCCGCTCGACCCACATGAAGAGGTCCGTCCAGACGGTCTGCGGGCAGGTGAAGCCGCACCAGACGCGGCCGAACAGCGACGAGGCGAAGAACAGGCCGAACGCGCCCAGGATCAGGAAGCCCGTGACGAAGTAGATTTCCTGCGGCCAGATGACGACGTCGAAGAACCAGCCGCGACGATGGTCGAGATCGATCAGGATGGCCTGCGAGGGGGCGCCGGGTCCGCGGTCCCAGCGCAGCCACGGCACGACATAGTAGAGGCCAAGAAGCACGACCAGCGTGGCCCACTTGATCTGCCGCCACTTTCCCGCGATGGCGCGAGGATAGACCCTGGCACGCGGGGCGTAGAGCGGCGGCGGCTCCGGCGTCGGCGGCCGTGGCGTGGCCCTGTCGGCCTGGCGGGCGGGGGAAGCCATCGTTCGACCTGCATCGCCCCTAGCGGTCGCCGCCCAGCGCGTGGACGTAGACCGCCAGCATCTTCATGGTCGCCTCGTCGAGACGGCCGCTCCACGCCGGCATGCTGCCGTTGCGCGCGTAGAAGATCGAGCGGTAGATGGCGTCGCGGCTGCCGCCGTAGAGCCAGATCCCGTCGGCGAGGTTGGGCGAGCCCAGCTCCTGGTCGCCCTTGCCGCCCGCCTTGTGGCAGGCGACGCACTGCTCCTCGTAGATCTTCGCGCCCTCGGGCGTGGCCTTCGCCTTGCCCGACAGGCTGAGCACGTAGTCGGTCACGGCGGCCACCTGCGCGCCGGTGAGCAGCCCGTCGACGCCGAAGCGCGGCATCATCGACTGGCGGGACTTGTCGTCGGTGTTGCGGATCCCGTGTTCGATGGTGGCGTAGATCTGGTCGATGCTGCCGCCCCAGATCCAGTCGTCATCGACCAGGTTGGGGAAGCCCGTGCTGCCGCCGCCGCCGGCGCCATGGCACTGCATGCAGTTGGTCTGGAAGGCCGAGCGGCCGCCGGCCATGGCGAAGTTGAAGAGTTCCGGATCCTTGCGGATGTCGGCCAGCGACGCGGCGCGGATGCGGTCGACGAAGCCGGCGCGCTCCTTCGCCTGGGCACTGAGCTCCTGGCTCAGCTCCGCGCGGCTCGAGTAGCCCAGCAACCCCTGGGTATGGCCTGTGAGCCACGGCACGGACGGATACAGGACGCAATAGACGACGGCGAAGACGATGGTGGCGTAGAACGTATAGACCCACCATGTCGGCAGCGGTGTGTTCAGTTCCTTGACACCATCCCACTCGTGGCCGGTCGTGTTCTGGCCGGACAGTGTATCTTTCTCGATCTTGGTTGGCATGGCCAGTCCTTCAGCGGTCGTCGTCGAGGGGGATCCGGGCGTCTTTCTCGAATCGCTTCTTGTTGCGCGGCCGCAGGGCCCAGAAGACGATCAGGAAAAAGATGATGACGGCCCAGACCGTCCAGAAAGACGTGAGGAACTCGTGCAGGCTTTCGAGGGTCATGGCGGGCTCCTCTCTATTGCTTGAGCCGGTCGGGCGGGATGTCGCCGAACTGCACCAGCGTACCCAGCATCTGCAGGTAGGCGACCAGCGCATCCATCTCGGTGATCGTGCTCGTCTCGCCGTTGAACTTGGCGACCGGCGCGCGGGGATAGCGCTTCTGCATGGCCGTCGGATCGCGGTCCGGATCGACCTGGGCCTCGAGATCGGTGCGCGCGTTGGCGATCATCTCGTCGGTGTAGGGCGTGCCGACGCTGCGCAGCGTGCGGAGATGCTGGCCGATGTCGGAATAGTCGAGCGGCCGGTTCGCCAGGAAGGGATAGGCCGGCATCACGCTCTCGGGCACGACGGCGCGCGGCGAGACCAGATGGGCGACGTGCCAGTCGTTGGAGTAGCGGCCGCCGACGCGGGCGAGGTCAGGGCCGGTACGCTTCGAACCCCACTGGAAGGGCTTGTCGTACATGCTCTCGGCCGCGAGGCTGTAGTGACCGTAGCGCTCGACTTCGTCCTTGAACGGCCGGATCTGCTGACTGTGACAGAGGTAGCAGCCTTCGCGGATGTAGATGTTGCGGCCCATCAGCTCGAGCGGCGTGTACGGACGGACACCGTCGACGCGCTCGATCGTCGTTTCGACGGTGAACAGCGGGATGATCTGAACGAGACCGCCGATCGATACCGTGATCAGGGTCAGGACGAGCATCAGGATGACGTTCTTTTCGATCGTCTCGTGGCGAATAAACATTGGACGCTCCTCTTACGCCGCGAGTGCCGGTTGGGTCTTGGTGGCGAACGTCTCCGTTTCGGTGCGGATGGTTCGCCACATGTTGTAGGCCATGATCAGCCCGCCGCTCAGGAAGCAGACGCCCCCCAGCAGACGGATCAGGTAGAAGGGATGCATGGCCGCGACGGTCTCGACGAACGAGTACTGGAGGAACCCGAGCTCGTCATAGGCACGCCACATCAGGCCCTGCATAATGCCGCTCACCCACATCGCCGTGATGTAGAGAACGATGCCGATGGTCGCGATCCAGTAGTGCCAGCTGATGAGGCGCGTCGACCACATGGCCGGGCGGTTCCACATCTTCGGGACCAGGTAGTAGAGCGTGCCGAACACGATGAAGGCGACCCAGCCCAGCGCACCGGAATGCACGTGGCCGATCGTCCAGTCGGTGTAGTGGCTGAGCGAGTTGACGGCC
>JBILYJ010000549.1:0-3673 GCA_044377795.1 Reyranella sp.
TTGTGGGACGACGCGCGCAAGCGGCTGGTTTGTGCCCGCGACCAGCTCGGCATTCGGTCGCTTTTTCATGCCGAGGTCGGGGGGGCGTGGTTTGTCAGCGACTCGCTGGACTGGATTGCCGCACAGACCGTTGTTGCGCGCGACCTCGACGAAACATGGATCGCCGATTTTCTGACCGTTGGTCATTCTCTCGAGTGCGAGCGAACGGTCTACCGGCATATTCGCCGGCTTTCGCCGGCGCATGTACTGACGATCTCCGGGAGCCGTGCTGCGATACGCCGATACTGGCGACTGGATATTGGGGATCCCCTCTACTTTCGGGACCGTCGCCAATACACCGAGGGCTTCGTCGATCTTTTGTCGAAATCGATTGCCGACCGCTTACCTGTCGGCAGGGTCGGCATTTCCATGGGCGGAGGCCTCGATTCAACGACGCTTGCCGCCTGTGCGGTGGATGTCTCGGGAGACGCCTCGCGTGTCGTGGCTGAATGCCTGGATTTCGAGCAGTTTGCATCTGCAAGAGAAAAGCACTTCAGTTCTCTGGTGGCCGAGCGGCTCGGCATCGAACTCCGGCACCGAACGGGCGACGGTCTTGTCTATGACACGCGGTGGTGGGCGAGGTCGATGACAACGCCGGAGCCGTCGCACCTGATCACGACTGCCCATTTCGACCGCCAGGTCGTGTGCGAACGGGCGGACAGGGCATCCGTCTGGTTCTATGGAGAAGGGCCGGACAATGCCCTCGCCTTCGAGCGAAACGACTATCTGTCTTGGCTGGCAGGCCGGCGGGACTGGCGGCGGCTGGCGGAGGTGGGCGTTTTCTATCTGCGGGCCAAGGGACTGGCGGGATGGTGGGAAACTGTCACGCGCTACATCAGACGCGGCAATCCCACCGATGATTCCCGGGGCGTACCGCCCTGGATCGACCCGTCCCTTGCCCGTCGTCTGGGCCTGGAGCAGCGGCTAGGCGGCAACGGAGCGGGTCCCGTTCCGCGCCATCCCTGGCGCCCGCGAGCCGTCGCCGGATTCAACGATCCCATATGGCCGGCCGTATTCGCTGACTACGAATTCGAGGAATCCCTCGGGCCTCTCGTCCTGCGTCATCCCTTTCTCGACCTGCGTGTTCTCGAGTTCATGCTGTCGGTACCGACGCTGCCATGGGCGAGGGAGAAGCTGCTGTTGCGTGAAGCCATGCGTGGGCGGCTTCCGGACGAGGTGCTCGCACGGAGCAAAGTGCCCCACGAGTCCACGCTGCCGTTTGGCGACGGACTTCCGGCCCTGTCGCGCGACGGGTGCCTGGATCGCTACGTCGACGTTTCGATGGTGTCCGCCGGGAACTGGTCCGGTCGCCTGCGGTCCAATGCTCTCGCCGTCCATGTTCTCGATCACTGGCTGAAGAGAAGGCGCCTTGGCGGTGTCACTTCTTCGTGACGGCCTTCGCCGAGGGGACAGCCGTCCGTCCTCTGGTGTTTCGCCACCAGGTGTCCCAGATTGTGCGTATGCTGACGGGTTCGACGATCGTGAAGAAATCCGCACGCCAGGTTGCGTGTGAATTCAGCGGTGAAGTCGTGCTGCTGCACCTCGACGAGGCTCGCTATTTCGGCCTCCAGGGCGTCGGAGCGGCAATCTGGAATGATCTCGATGAGCCGAGATCGATTGCGGACATTTGCGACGAACTTGCGGCGCAGTTCGACGTCGATCCAGCCGTCTGCCGGGATCATGCGGTCAAGTTTCTGACGAGCCTTCGGGAGGTCGGCCTTATCGACGTCGTTGGTTGAAGATACAGCGCCGCCATTCGCGTACGGGTAGATATTGCATGAATTCTGCAATGTATTGTGGCCAATCAGAATGTCGTGCTAGAATTACCATCGAGGTGCGGGCGGGTTGCCCGTTCTTGTTCCCTCGTTGCGGGCGAAAAGGCAGTCTTTATGGATACGCAGCACAAGTGCGATGAGGGCGGTGAGGCTGTTAAATCACCCTCGAAAAAGCCTTATGCGGAGCCGGTTCTGTTGGTGTTGGGCTCCTTCAGTGACCTGACATTGACCATTGGACCCAGTGGCAAAAGCGATGGTGGCAGCCAGCGCGGCAGAAGGAGCACGCGCTTCTAGGGCGCCTGTGATCTTCGACCGTTTTGATGGGTGCGTCTGCCTTTGCCTTCGTCTCACTGAAGGGGTGACCAAAGCTGAGAATCGGGAAGCTGCAGGCTGATCTGGTCTTGCGGCTCCCGCTGTTTCGCAAGCGCATGGCGGTGTCCGCCAGTCCCTCGACCGGCAGCGTCGAATTCAGGCTCCTCTGTCTTGTTGCACGCCCAGAGCCTGACCTCGTTGGGGCACTTAAAATCCTCCGCGCCGGCGTCGACTTCGCTGAACTCTTCAGGCTCGGCGAGTATCACGGAGTCCGCCCGCAGCTTGTCGAGAGTCTCTATCGGATGTCGTGGGAGACTGTGCCTGCGGCAACGAGAACCTCGGTCGAGAATTTCCGGCGGGTTCACGGCGCACATTCCTTGTTCGTATGCCGGGAACTTTGCCGCCTGTACGAGGCATTCGCCAAAGCGGGTCTCCGGTTCGCTACCTTCAAGGGACCGACCCTGTCGGCGCTTCTCCATGGCGACGTATCGCGCCGGGAATACGTCGATGTCGACATTATCGTGCCCAAGCAGCAGCTAGACGATGCCGAGCGGCTGCTCGGCGGGCTCGGCTATCGCGCCGCCGGTGGAACGCGAGCGTACCGGCAGGCATTTCTGGCCCACTTGCGACAGTATGCTTTCGTTCACCCCGACAGCAATCTCGCGATCGACCTCCATTGGAGTTTCACCGGCACCCATGTGCCGTTTCCCTTGACGCCCGCCGCTGTGTGGCAGGATCTCGACACCGTATCGATCGGCAATCGTGCAGTTCCCACACTTTCGACGGAGAACCTCGCTCTGTTGCTGGCCGGGCATGGAACGAAGGAAGCCTGGCGGTGCCTCGGGTGGATCTGCGATTTCGCCATGCTGATCGACCGACGCCAGGATCTCGATTGGCTTGATATCCACGGGCGCGCCAAGGCGCAGCGGTGCGGCGACGCAGTTCTTCTTGCCTGTGCGATGGCGCGGGAACTGCTCGAGACGCCCGTTCCGGAAGCCTTGCGCGGTCTGCTCGAAAGGAACGGGCGCGTTCGCGCTCTCGTTGCCGGGCTGACGCGCGGCCTGAAGGAGGGTTTGCACGGTCTCCCCGAGCAGGAAAATTTTTCGGACTTGCATCTATGCGAGCGTCGGCTCGACAAGCTCCGGGGCGCCATCATGCTCGCATTCACCCGGACCTCGGGAGATCACGATGCGATGAAGCTTCCGCAAGCACTTTGGCCTGCGTATTACGTCACGCGACCCTTCCGCCTCGCTGCCAAGACGCTGACAGCCCTTGGCTGGAGGTCTGGAAGTTGATCGGTGGCACGAGCGTCCGGCGACCAGCGCAAGGCGAGGGCCAGGCTTCGAGACGATGATCCGGAGAGGCCCGTATTCGGCTTTCGCCTCTAACCTGCAAAAGCGATAGGGAAACTCTGGCTCTGATACCAACAGCCAGAATTTGTGACTCTTGGGGGATTCCGGTTGGAATCGAGTTGTGATTCTCTTCTGTCTCTGCAGACGAGGAGGTCATCATGGCTCTGGAGGTCACTCGGCTAGAACTTTTGGCAT
>JBILYJ010000095.1:0-14044 GCA_044377795.1 Reyranella sp.
ATGAAGACGGCTCGTACGGCGTCGACGTCGCCAAGGGCAACGAAGCGGGCTCCAAGAAGGCCGGCTTCAACATCGTCATGAAGGAAGGCTATTCGGCGACTGCACCCGACCTGTCGTCGCTGGTGACGAAGCTGAAGCGGGCCCGTCCCGACGTGATTTTCCACACCGGGTACAACCCCGATATCACGCTGTTCGCCCGCCAGGCGCGCGAACAGGGCCTCAAGTTCGGCGCGCTGGTCGGTCATGGCGCGGGCTACGGCGTCTACGAGAAGCTCAAGGAGGGCATGGGCAACGATGTGAACTACGTGTTCAACATCGATCCGATCTCCATCTGGCTGGCCAACCAGGCGGCGCTCGATCCGAAGCTGCCGCCGGTGATCAAGATGGTCGGCGAGGAGTTCGACAAGGTCAAGCCGGGCGTCGCGATCCGTTCGGCCCATGTCGGCATGGCCGCTTCCAATTCGTACGTGTTCTTCACCGAGGTCCTGCCGCGCGCGATCAAGAACCACGGCGGGATCAGCTCGGACGCGCTGCGCAAGGCCGCCCTCGAGGTCGACCTGCCGGAAGGCGGCACGATGCTGGGCTTCGGCGTGAAGTTCGCGGGCGAGGGCTCGCCGATCGCCGGCCAGAACGAGCGGTCGTTCCCGGTCATCATCCAGTATGTCGACGACAAGTCGTACGTGGTGTGGCCGAAGAGCCAGCAGCAGCGCGAGCCGGTGCTGCCGCTGCCCAAGACCTCGGGCTTCAGCAACCAGTAGGCCGTGGCCGCAACGAACGAGGGCGTGCCGTGCTGGTCGTCGAGGGATTGGTAAAGCGTTTCGGCGGCTTCACGGCCGTAAACAACGTGTCGTTCAAGGTCGATCAGGGCGAGATTCTCGGCCTGATCGGCCCCAACGGCTCGGGCAAGAGCACGATCTTCAACATGCTGTCGGGAACGTTCCCGCCCAGCGCGGGATCGATCAGGTTCGCTGGCACCGAGATCGCCGGCCTGCCGCCGCACCGCATCATCAACAGCGGGATCGGCCGGACCTTCCAGATCCCGCGGCCCTTTCGCCGCCTGACCATCTTCGAGAACGTGGTCCTGGCGGGCTATTACGGTCAGGGCAGCCACAGCCTGATAAAGGCGGAGGAGGCGGCCGAGCGTGCGCTCGCCATGGTTGGCCTGCCGACCGATCGCAGCGCCAGCGTCGACGGGCTGGGAGCGGCCGGCCTCAAGAAGCTGGAACTGGCCAAGGCGATCGCGACGGGGCCGAAGCTGCTGCTGGCCGACGAGAGCCTGGGCGGCCTCGATGAGACGGAGATGGAACAGGCCGCCGACATGCTGCGCAAGATCCGCAGCGAACTCGGCATCACCATCATCTGGGTCGAGCACATCATGGGCGTCCTGATGAAGGTCGTGGATCGCGTCATGGTGCTGGACCACGGCGAGAAGATCTCCGAGGGCCTGCCGAGCGCGGTGTCGCACGACCCCCGGGTGATCGAGGTCTATCTGGGCACCGACGCGCTCGCCACCCAGGCCACGGCCGCCGCCGCCGCGGGCGGCAGTCCGGCCACGCGCTGACGGGGCTCGCACCAATGCTCGAACTCAGATCGATCGACGCCGGCTATGGCAGGTTCCAGGCGCTGTTCGGCGTCGATCTCGACGTCAAGGCCGGCGAGGCGGTGGGCGTCATCGGCCCCAACGGCGCCGGCAAGACCACGCTGATGCGCGTGATCTCCGGGCTGATCCGTCCGACCCGGGGCTCGATCAGCATGCAGGGCACCGACGTGCTGGCGACCGCGGCGCATCGGATCGTCAGCCTCGGCATCGCGCACGTGCCGGAGAACCGGCGGCTGTTCCCACGGCTCAGCGTCGAGGACAATCTGCGCATGGGCGCCTTCATGCCCGAGGCGCGGGCGCGCTACCGCGAGCGCATGGACTTCGTCTTCGACCTGTTTCCGCGCATGAAGGAGCGTCGCAACCAGCTTGCGGGGACCATGTCCGGCGGCGAGCAGCAGATGTGCGCCATCGGGCGCGCGCTGATGAGCGATCCCAAGCTGCTGCTGCTCGACGAGCCTTCGGCCGGCCTCGCGCCCGTCGTCGTGCAGCAGGTGTTCGAGCTGGTGAAGCGTATCCGGGGCGGCGGCCTCACGGTGCTCATCGTTGAGCAGAACGTGCAGCAGGTCCTGAAGGTCGTGGACCGCGCCTATCTCCTCGAGGCCGGCTCCATTCGGGCCTCCGGCGCGTCGGCCGATCTGCTGGCCGACGATTCGATCCGGCAGGCGTATCTCGGCGTTTAGGTGAGGCGATGATGGAAATTTTCGACATCTACCTGCTCGAGGCGCTGGTCAACGGCATCCTGCTGGGCGGGGTGCTGGCGCTGCTCGCGCTCGGCCTGAACCTGATCTTCGGCGTCATCGACGTGACGTGGATCTGCTACGCCGAGTTGGTGATGATCGGCATGTACGGCATGTACTACCTGTTCTCGGTGTACGGCCTGCCCTACTGGGTCGCCGCGCCGATCTGCATCCTGCTGGTCGCGGCTATGGGGGCGGCCCTGCACTTCCTGGTAATCGAGCCGCTGCTGGGGGCGCCGCCGATCAACCAGCTGCTCGCCACCGGCGGCGTGCTGTTCGTGCTGCAGAGCTTCGCCACGGTGGCCTTCGGAATCGACTTCCGCAATCTCGGCATCCGCCTGCCGGTCCTGGCGCTGGGTGAGATGCATTTCAGCTACGCGCGCCTGCTGGCCTTTGGCGCGGCGCTGATCGGCATGGTCGCCGTCTATTTCTTCATGACGCGGACCTACACCGGTACGGCCATCCGCGCGATCGCCCAGGACCGCCAGATCATGGCGCTGATGGGAGTCGACACGAAGAAGATCTACCTCGTCACTTCGGCGCTGGGCGGCGGCCTGGCCGGACTCGCCGCCTGCCTGCTGGTGCTGCAGTACGACGTCCATCCCTTCGTCGGCCTGTCGTTCGGGCCGATCACCTTCCTGATCTGCGTGCTGGGAGGGCTCGGCAACTTCGTCGGCGGCTTCGTGGCCGCCTTCCTGTTCGCCGAGATCATCTCGCTCGGTGGGCTCTTCTCCGACCTCGAATGGGGCTACGTGCTGGCCTTCGCCTTCTTCATCGTCATGATGTTCATCCGGCCCGCCGGCCTGCTGGCGAAGCGCTCATGAACAAGCAGCTCGCCTGGGGTGTCGGCCTGGTGGCGCTGGTCGCGCTGCCCTTCGTCTATCGCGACCCCTATCATCTGCACATCCTGGTGCTGATCCTCATCTGGTCGTTCGCCTACACGTCGTGGTCGATGATGGGGCGCTTCGGACTGGTGTCGCTGGGCCATGGCGGTTTCATGGGCGTCGGCGCCTACGTGACGACGCTGCTGTGGAACCATCTCGGCATCTCGCCGTGGATCGGTATCCCGGCCGCCATGCTGTGCGCCGGGGCGCTGGCACTGGTGGTGGCCTATCCCTGCTTCCGCTTCCGCATTACGGGCCACTATTTCGCGCTGGTGACGCTCGCCTTGTCGGGCATCGTCCTGCAGATCATCATCGCGACCCGCGACTATACCGGCGGTTCGCTGGGCTACACGCCGGAGCGGACAAAGGGCAGCCACCTCCTCGCGTTGCAGTTCGACGACAAGGTCGTCTGGTACCTGATCGCGCTCGGCGTCTGGGCCGGCGGCCTGGCTGTCTGGTACTGGATTGACCGCAGCATGAGCCGCTACGCGATGGAGGCGATCTCGGAGGACGAGGACGCGGCGGCGGCGGCGGGCGTCAATGTGACGGCCGAGAAGCTGCGCATCACCGTGATCAGCGCCGTCATGACGGCGATGGCGGGAGCCCTCTACGGTCAGTACCAGATGTTCATTTCGCCCGATACGGTGAGCGGAATCGCGGTCTCGCTGCAGATGGTGTTCGCCGCTGTCGTGGGCGGCATTTACGTGGCCCTGGGGCCGACGATCGGCGCCATCATCACCATCATGCTGGCCGAGATCCTGCGCATCGGCTTCGGCACCAAGGCCGTCGGCTGGGACAATCTGGTCTACGGCGTCCTGCTGGTGGTGTTCATCATCTTCCTCCCGAAGGGTATCCTGGGCAGCCTGCTCGACTGGCTGAAGTCGTCGGGCAAGCAGAAGAAGGGATGAGACGACGAGGCGCGCCGGACTGTTGTCCATATGAGGACCGGCGAAGGGCCTCAGTGCTGATCCTGGCCGCCGCGCACCGATAGCGCGGCGATCTCGAGCGGCGCATCGCGGCCGCGGATCGTCAGGGTCGGCAACGGTTCGGCCTGAAGGCCCGCCGGCAGGCGGACCCGGGCGAGCAATTCGCCGGACGCCAGGACATCGCGGCCGAGGCCCTTCGAAGCGTCGAGCAGGCGCGCCGCCACGTTCAACGTGTCTCCGACATAGGCGATCTCGCGGCGCACGTCGCCGATTTCACCGGCGACGATCTCGCCGCAATGCAATGCCGCGCGAAACTCGGGGACAATGCCGAACCGGTCCCGGTAGCGCGCTGCGTTGCGCGCGATGTTCTGGCGGGCGAGAAACGGGCAGCCGAGGCAGTCGCCGGCGCTGAGCGCAAGACCGTCCCGCCACGTCAGGATCACCTCGTCTCCCACGTACTTGTGGATTTCGGCGTCGCATTCCAGGGCAGCGTCGGCGATGTCGCGGAAGAAGGCATTGAGCAGCTCATGGAACCGGATCGCGCCGAGCTTTTCCGCGAGTCCGGTCGAATCCTTCATGTCGATCAGCAGGAACGCCCGTTGCTCGCTTCGGGGCCGGGCATAGCGCCCGAGCAGCAGGTTCTTCAGGGTGCCGAAACCCAGCAGGCGGCCCGTCTCGACGATGAGGTTGACGACGATCGACATGCCGATGGCGAATAATACGGAATTCCGGAAAATCGGATCGAAAACGACGAACTGCCGGCTTCCGATCGACATCAACAGGCGCGAAAGGATCAGGCCTGCGACGATGACGACGCAGTAGAACGCGACCTTGACGAGGAAGTAGCCGACGAGCGGCAGGCGACTCATCCAGCCAAGCGAGTTGATGCGTGCGCGCCGCACTTCGAAGACGGTGATCGGCGTGGCGATCAGCAGGGACGTGAGGATGCCCTGAATGATCCCCATCAGGGGTGTCTGGTCGGCAGGAGTCACGGCCTGGCCGAAGTAGGCGCTGGCCACGGCGCTGGCCAGGGTGATCCACAGGATGATCCGCCATTCGCGCCGGTTGCGCCTCGACATCGTCATGTGGGGCCGTTGGGCACCCGGTCGAGCGCCCGCTTGAACGTGGCGTGATCCACATTGCCGCCCGAGCACACGACGGCCACGGCGCGGCCCTTTACGGGCAGCTTTCCGGTGAGGGCCGCGGCCAGCGCGACGGCGCCGCCCGGCTCGAGCACGAGCTTGAACTCGCGGAAGGCCAGTTCCATGGCGTCCAACACCTCCTCGTCGGTAACGACGAGGCCCGGGCCCAGCACCTGCTGCGCCAGCGGGAAGGTGACGTCGCCCGGCGTCGGCGCCAGCAACGCGTCGCAGATCGATCCGGAGAGCTTCTCGTTCTTCTGCTTCGTTCCGGCGGCGAGCGAGCGGGCGAGATCGTCGAAGCCGGCAGGCTCGCCGGCATACACCATGGTCGTCGGGCTGATGCCCTTGACGCCCAGCGCCACGCCGGTCGCCAGGCCGCCGCCGGAGCAGGGCGCGGCCACCGCATCGAGCGTGACGTCCAGCGCCTTCGCCTGCTCGGCGATCTCGAGGCCGGCCGTGCCCTGGCCCGTCAGGATCCAGGGATGATCGTAGGGCGGCACGATGGTGGCGCCGGTCTTCCTGGCAATACCGTGACCGATCTCCTCGCGGCTGTCCTTCACGCGATCGTAGAGCACCACCTCCGCACCGCTGGCACGCGTATTTGCGACCTTGAGGGCCGGCGCATCGGCCGGCATCACGATGGTGGCCTTGGTGCCGAGCAGGCGCGCCGCCTCGGCGAGCCCCTGCGCATGGTTGCCGGACGACCAGCCGACGACGCCCCTGGCGCGATCGGCCTCGCTCATCGAGGCGAGGAAATTGTAGGCGCCGCGCAGCTTGAACGAGCCGGTGCGCTGCAGGCACTCGGCCTTCAGGAACAGGCGGCCGCCGAGCTTGCGGTTGACCCTCTCGTTCTCGAGCAGCGGTGTGCGGATCGTTACGCCCTCCAGTCGGCGGGCAGCGGCCTGGACATCAGCGAAAGTCGGAAGCGAACTCATCGTGGAACACCAATCAGGTCGGGCAGGTCGGAAAGATCGCGGATCCGGGCGGAAAGTGTGCCGGGCAAGTTGTCGTCGGGCGCGCCGGTTCGGTTCACCCAGACGGTACGGAAGCCGAACTGCGCGGCGCCGTGCGCGTCCCAGCAGTTCGACGAGAGGAAACAAACCTTGTCGGGCGTCACGCCGCAGCGCGCCTCGACGAGGCGATAGACGCGCGGATCGGGCTTGAAGACGCCCGCCTCGTCGACGCTCAGCACCGCCTCGAAATGGTTGGCGAGACCCGACGCCGCCACCATCGGGTCGAGCATGCCGGGATTGCCGTTGGACAGGATAGCGGTTCGCATGCCGGCGCGTGAGAGGCAGGCCAGCATGCCCGGCGCCTCTGGGAACGGATCGAGGGCCAGGTAGGCCCCCATCAGCCGCTCGCGCGCAGCCGGATCGGTGATGCGATGGGCGGCCAGACAATGGTCGAGCGCCTCTCCGGTCACCTGCCAGAACGGGGCATAGGTGGCCATGGCGTTGCGCAGCCACGTGTACTGGATCTGCTTGGTCCGCCAGAGCTCCGAAACGGCCTCCGCGGACGGGCCGACCGTCCGGCGATGGCGCGCGACCGCGGAATTGAAGTCGAAGAGCGTGCCGTAGGCGTCGAAGACGCACATCTCGACGCCTGGCAGGATGACGGTCATTCAATTGCTCCAGAGCGGCCCAGACCGTAGGCTAACAAGCATGTTCATCGCCATCGTTCAAATCCCCATGCCCAAGCGTCCACGGGACGCCGCTGTCGAGGCCGCCGCCAAATCGGCGCCGACCTATACGGCGCTCGGCGCGAAGGGCCTCCTGAAGAAGTACTATCTCAACGGCGAAGCGGGCGGGGGCGGTGTCTATCTCTGGGCATCGGAGGCGGCGGCCCGCGCCTGGTACACGCCGGAATGGGAGAAGCGCATGGAGGCGGCGTTCGGTGCCAGGCCGACCGTCACCTACTATGACAACCACGTCGTGGTGGACAACGAAGCGGGCCAGGTCCGTATCGACAACGCCTGACGGCGCGACCGCGGTTGGGCGGTTTCATCACAGCACGGGAGGAAACAATGCAGAGGCGCAAGCTCGGCCGGACGGGCCTCGAGGTTTCGGTGCTCGGATACGGCGCGGGTGCGGTGGGCGGGCTGTTCACCAAGGGCGCCGCGCAGGACCAGGAGCGTGCCGTGGCGCGGGCGATCGAGGCCGGCATCAATTACTTCGACACGGCCGCCCGCTATGGCGACGGCGAGTCGGAGCGCAATCTCGGGCGTGTCCTGAAGGCGCTGAAGGCCGACGTCGTGGTCGGCACCAAGTTCCGGCTGACCGCGGCGGACCGCGCCGACGTCGCGGGACTGATCGCCCGGTCGACCGAGGAGAGCCTGAAGCGCATGGGCCGGGACCACGTCGATCTGCTGCAGCTCCACAATCCGCTGGCGGCTGCGGACGGCGGAGACAAGCTGGATGTCGAGATCGCCCTGAACGAGGTGGTGCCGGCGCTGGAGAAGCTGCGGCAGCAGGGCAAGACCCGTTTCATCGGCTTCAGCGGCGTGGGCGAGCCCGCGGCGCTGCTGAAGGCCGTCGATTCGAAGCTCTTCGACACGGTGCAGGTCGTCTACAACGCGCTCAACCCCAGTGCCGGCGGGCCGATGCCCAAGGGCGCGCCCGGCCTCGACTATGGCCGCCTGCTCGACCGGGCCCAGGCCGCCGGCATGGGCACGATCGTGATCCGGGCTTTGGCCGGCGGCGCACTCGCCGGCACGATGGACCGCCATCCGCTCGCCCAGCAGCAGGTCCCGCCGATCGGCTCGGCCCCGGACTTCGCGGGCGACGTGGCGCGCGCGCGCGAACTGGAGCCGCTGGTCAAGGAAGGCGTGGCGGACAGCCTGACCGAGCTCGGCGAGCGATTCGTGATCTCGCATCCCAGCGTTTCGACGATGCTGGTCGGCTACTCGACGCTGCAGCACCTCGAGGAAGCGATCGCCGCGGTGAACAAGGGGCCGCTGCCGGCGGCTGCCGTGCAGCGGATCGCGGGTTAGCGCAGCACATGTAGGAAAGTCCGCCGATGGCGAAGCGCGTTACGAAGCGTGTATGGGTGAAGGTCCTGACGGCCGACGAGAAGGCCGCCATCGGCGCCCGCGGCGAGCGGCTAATCTCCGACAAGCTGAAGCCGCTTTATCTGCCCGAAGTTCGACCGACCGAATTCAACTATCCGATCGACATGTTCGGCCGGTGGCGGGGCAGCAAATACAGTTTCATCGTGCGATTCCGGTCGGGCTGGCCGGACAATCTCGGCGAGGAGTTCGATGCCGGTTATGCCCGCCTCGACCACGTCGAAGAGTCCATCCAGGAACTGCGGTTCGACGTGATGTGGCACCGCCATACCGGGCAATGGTGGCGCCTACATGCTGCCCTGACGCTCGACGAGGCCCTCGCGGAAGTCGAACGGATGATCCCACCCGTATGAAAGCGCCTCCCAAACCCCGTTTCGACGTCGCAGCGTTACGCACACAGGCAGGCGACAAGGTGTTCGCGCGTGGCGAGGAGTATCATCGCGACGGGCAGGTCGATCTCCTTTCGGTCGAGCGGGACCGGGTGCTGGCCCGGGTCCTCGGCTCGGAGGACTACCGCACCGTGCTGAGGGGGCGGGGAAAGAAGATTCGTGGCGAATGCTCGTGCCCGGCCTTCCGCGATTGGGGCTTCTGCAAGCATATGGTGGCGACCGGCCTCGCCGCCAACGAGGTGGCCGACGACGGTCGGGACGAAGGGCCGTCCGTTCTCGACCGCATCCGTGCCCATCTGAAGCAGAAGGGCGTCGATGCCCTGGTCGAGATGGTCGTCGAACGTGCCGAACGCGATACGGCCCTGTTCCGCAAGCTCGATATCGCCGCCACCGCTTCGTCGACCGGCGACGTCAAGCGTCTCGAAAAGCAACTGCGTCGGGCAGTCGATGGCGCGACCCGCACGGGAGGCTTCGTCGACTATGACGAAGCTGACGACTGGGCCGACAATGTCGGCGCCGCTCTCGGTGCCGTCGCCCAGCTTGTCGAGGGGCCGCATGCCGCCCTGGCCATGAAGCTTGCCCTGCACGCCATCGACCGCATCGAAGACGCGATCGAGGAGATCGACGAATCCGGTGGACATGGCAGCGGCCTGCTCGAACAGGCCGGCGACATCCATCTCGCCGCTTGCCTGGTGGCGAAGCCAGACCCGGTCGCCCTTGCGCGCGATCTCTTCCCGCGCCAAATCCATGGCCAGTACGATACTTTCTATCGGGCCGTGGTGCGGTTCGACGAGGCGTTGGGCGAAGCGGGGCTCGCCGAATATCGACGCCTTGCCCTCGAAGCCTGGGAAAAACTGCCGCCGCCCGCGCGAAAGCCCGAGAAGAACGAAAAGGATCCTTCCGTCCTCGTCGACATCCTCGACTTCTTCGCCGAGCGCGATGGCGATGTCGAGGCGCGCATCGCGCTGCGGTCCCGGAGCCTGTCGACGTCGTCCGACTATCTGACATTGGCGAAGTTCTGCCTCGCCGAGGGCCGCAAGGAGGAGGCGTTGCGGCACGCGGAGGAGGGACTGTGGATGTTCGAGGACGGGCGACCGGATGAAAGGCTGGTGCTGTTCGTCGTCGACCTCCTGGCAAAGGCCGGCCGGAAGGAAGACGCCGTCACGGCTTTGTGGAAGGCTTTCGAAAAGGCTCCAAGCCTGGATTTCTATCGGCAGATCCGAAAGCTGGGCGGGAAGGCTGCAGGCGAACGTGCCTTGACGTACCTGGAGGCGAAGGCAGCGGCCAGCCGGCCCATGACCGGGGATATGTCGGTCAGCACCTACATTCTAGTCCTCATGGAAGAGAAGATGTATGACGCCGCGTGGACGGCCTTGCGCAGTCACCCTGGGATGGGACCGTATCTCACGGGGCCGCTGGCCGAGGCGAGTGAGGAGACTCATCCCCAGGAGGCGCTCGCGGCCCATGCCCGGAATGTCGAATTCCACATCAAGAACGGCGGCAGCATGGGGGATAAAGAGGCTTGCCGGCTGATCGCCCGCATGGCTCGATTGCGCGAGCCGGCTGCCCAGGCTCAATATGTCGCGTCGCTCAAGCAGCGTCACCGGCTCAAGCGCAACTTCATTAAACTTCTGGGATGAAGCGATGCGGAGGTCCGAGATAGAGGAGCAGAATCAGCTCCTCCTGAGGCAGCAGCGCCAGTTCCGCATGGCCGCGGACGTGGTGACGGATGCCCTCATGGATTTCCCGGACGTCCGCGCGATAGCCGTCATCGGTTCCGTTGCCCAAAAACTGTGGAAGGAGATTCCGCGTTTTTCGGAGTTCCGCCGCGCGCGCATTGAGGTTTGGCACGAATGCAGCGATCTCGATCTGGCGGTTTGGCTGGACTCTCAGGACTGTCTGGACGAGTTGCGCCGAGCCCTGGCGCAATCTCTGACTACAGCCTTCAAGGCAGGCAAGGGAGTGAGCGTTCCGAGCAATCGGGTCGACGTGTTCCTGTTCGAGCCGGGCAGCGACCGCTATCTCGGCCGGCTGTGCCGTTATAGTACGTGCCCCAAGGGCAAGCTCGACTGTCTCGTTCCCGGCTGCGGGACGATCCCTTTCAACAAGGTCGTCGAAGGCTTCAGGCCCTACGCCGATATCGTCGCCTCAGCGGCGGACACCATGCTCTACGAACGCGGCAGGGGACGGCTACGTTCGGCCCTCGACCTGCCGTCAGTCGATGACTGAATTCACCGCGCCAGCGCGTCGCGCGTCCAGCGCTCGATGGCGCTGGCGTCCATGGCGCCGGACTGGCGGGCGATCGGCTTGCCGTGATGGAACAGGATAATCGTCGGAATCCCCTGGATTCCGAACCGCTGCGCGAGCTCCTGCTCCTCGTCGGTGTTGATCTTGGCCAGCCGCACGGCGGGTTCCAGCCGGGCCGCCGCGCGCTCGAACTGCGGTGCCATGGCCTTGCAGGGTCCGCACCACGGCGCCCAGAAGTCGATCAGGACCGGGAGGTCGCTCTTGGCGGCATGGGCTTCGAAGCTGCTCGCATCGAGGGCGACGGGATGGCCGTCGAACAGCGGTGAGCCGCACTGGCCGCACTTGCCCTTGTTGCCCGCCGCCAGTCTCTCCCGCGGAAAGCGGTTCAGGGTGCTGCAGCGGGGACAGGCGAGGAGCAGGGCATCGGTCATGGCGTACCTCGAAGCATCAGTTAGGACCGGCCCACCGCGGGCGGTACGGTCTGGAACGGGCCGGCGAGGCGGCTGCGGTAGACGGTGACCGCCTCCATGATGCGCTGGACGTAGTTGCGCGTCTCGCGGAACGGCATCATCTCGATCCAGTCGACCATGTCGATCTTGGCCGTGCGCGGATCACCGCCCGCCTCGATCCAGCGTGCGACCCTGTTGGGCCCGGCATTGTAGGCCGCCAGCGCCAGCTCGTAGGAGCCTCCGAAGCGCTGCAGCATCTCGGCGAGATACTGGCTGCCGAGCTGGACGTTGTAGGCGGGATCGCGGGTCAGCTTGCTCTCGATGAAGGGTACTTTCAACCGCCCCGCCACGTCGCGTGCCGTCGTCGGCAGGAGCTGCATCAGGCCGAGTGCATTGGAGGTCGACACGGCGCCGGCATTGAAAGAGCTCTCCTGCTTGGCGAGCGCCAGCGCGAGCGCGCGCTCGATCGACCCGGTGGCGCCGAGATCGACGACGGGAAAGGCCGCGTCGAACAGCACCACGCCATTCTCCGTCCCGCGGCGCGCCACCGTGAGCCCGACGTCGGGGCGCTTCAGGTCGAGGGAGAGTTGCGCCAGCAGCGCCACCTCTCCCGGCGACGTGACCGAGCGCGCGAGGCGCAACAGGAACGGGCGGGCGCGGTCGTACTCCTCGACCTGGCCGAGATACCGCGCCATCGACGCGAGTTCGCGGCCGGCCAGCGCCTGCCTGTCGGCAGCGGTGGGCACGGGATCGACCGGCAACTTCGGGCTCACGCCCTGAAGCTTCCTGGCCGCAAGCTGGCCGTAGAAGGTCTGGCCGTAGCCGGCCGCCCGCGCATACCAGTCGCTGGCGTCCTTGCTCTGGTTGGCGGCCTCATAAGTGCGGGCAAGCCAGTAGGCGCCGCGGCTCTTCGAGATGTCGGTCGAGACGCCGTCGTACAGCGTGGAGAAATGCTTCAGCGCGACGGCCGGCTTCTTGAGCTGGCGGAGCGCGATCCACCCCGCGAGGAACTCTCCCTCGGCAAAGGAAACGCCCTTGGTGAGCCCGTGTCCGGTCGCGACGGCGTAGGCGTCGGCCGGACGATCGGCATCCAGCAGCGCCCGCACCACCAGATTGCGCTCGTTCCACCAGGCATCGTTCTGGGTGGGAAGGGGGCCGGCCAGCGCCGCCTTCGCCTCGTCCAGCGTGCCGGTCCGGCGGATCCACTGCATCCGCTCGAAGCGGAGCGTGGGGTCGTTGAGTCGCGCCGGCGGCAGGGCGCGCAGGAGCGTGGCCGTATCGGCGGCGCGGGTCGCCATGGCAAGGCGGGCATTGGCGACGGGCTGGTAGTCGGGCGGCAGTTTCGGCACGAGGTCGCGCGCCACCTGATGGCGACCCTCGCGCAGGATGCGGTCGAAGCGGGCGACCTGGTCGGGGCCGGTCAGGAGCTGGGCGTAGCGATTGAGGAAGTCGTTCTCGTCGGAATTGCGCAGCGTTGCGTTCTGCCAGGTGTCGCGGGCGAAACGGGCGACGTCGTTGGGCGCCGCCGTGCTGGCCGCCTCGAGCCGGCGCATGTGGCCGGTGCTGGTGAGGGGTGGAAAGGCCGTGAAGTAGCGGACGACCTCGGCGGCCGGCGTCTCCGGGCCGATCCGCTCCTCGGCCTGGCGGCGCAGTACCTCCGGCTCGGGCCAGTCAGGCTGCTCGCGCAGGAAGCGCCAGGTCGCGGCGAAGCTCGCCTCGGTCCTGGGCGCGGCCCGCAGGATGCTCCAGGCGACGTAGCGGTCGAGCAGCGTGTTGCGGAAGTTGGCGACGGCTGCCCGCGCGTCTGCCCAGCGACTGTCGTCGATCGCCTTGAGGGCTGCCGCGAAGGCGGCAATCTCCGCGGCATTGAGCGGACTGGCGGCCACGGCCTGGGCGGGCGGCGCGGCAGCCGGCGGCGGCGCACTCCCCTGCACGGGCGATGCGGAGGACGGCGCAGTCGAGGGGGGAGGGCTCGGCTTCTCGACGTCGCCGGGCAGGCGTCGCGCGCCGGTCGTCGGACCGGCCGGCTGGGCCAGCGCAGGGGCCGCAGCCAGCAGGGCGGCCAACAAGATGAGGGGGGATTTCCTGTGTTTCACGCCAGGAATCGTAGGCAGGGAGTTACGGCATCACAATGGCAAGTTGCTCACCTTGCAGCGCCAAACCCTGCGGCCTAGAGTGAACTGTTAAGGAAAAATCGGAGGAAAGCCATGTTCACCGGATCGCTCGTTGCGCTGATTACCCCGTTCAAGAACGGATCGGTGGACGAGAAGGGATTCGAGAAGTTCGTGGCCTGGCAGATCAAGGAAGGCACCGACGGGCTCGTTCCGTGCGGCACCACCGGTGAATCTCCGACCCTCTCGATGGAAGAGCACAAGCGCGTCATCGATATCTGCATCAGCGCGGCCAAGGGTTCGGGCGTGCCGGTGATCGCCGGTACCGGCTCCAATTCGACCGCCGAGGCGATCGAGCTGACGCAGCATGCCAAGAAGGCCGGCGCGGACGCCGCCATGCTGGTCGTGCCCTACTACAACAAGCCGACCCAGGAAGGCCTGTTCCAGCATTTCAAGGCGGTGGCCGAAGCCGTCGACATCCCCATCCTGCTCTAC
>JBILYJ010000550.1:0-3664 GCA_044377795.1 Reyranella sp.
ACCTCGGTCTGGGCGGTGAGATCGGGTCCCGGCAGGTCGCGCAGGATCCGGCGCATTTCATCGAAGGAGGCAGCCGACATTGTTTGTCCGGGGGCATTCAGGAAGGGGCCGGACCATCCTATATTCGAGGGATCATGACCAGTCCCCACGAGCCCTCCTTCGGTAGCAGCGCCCATCGCCCCGCGTCGTTCGACGAATGGCTGCAGGCCTTCAAGGAACAGATGACGTTCTTCACCGGCCTGAAGCTCGATGTCGGCCTGCCGCGCTGGCAGCTTGCCGACGTGCTGCCGGTCCTGCCGGTGGTCGGGGCGGCGATCGGCCTCGCCTCCGGGCTGGTCTTCGCCATCGTGCGCGGCATCGCCGGGCCGGGCTGGCTGGCGGCGGTGCTGGCGGTCGGCGCGGCAATCATCCTGACGCGCGCCCTGCATGAAGACGGGCTGGCCGATACCGCCGACGGGCTGGGGCCGCACGGGCTGGAGCCGGCGCGCCGGCTCGAGATCATGCGCGACAGCCGCAACGGCACGTTCGGCGTGCTGGCGCTGGCGCTCACGGTGCTGATCAAGGTCGCGTGCCTGGCGCAGTTCGGCGCCGCCACCGGGCTCGTCGTGCTGATTTCGGCCCACGCGCTGTCGCGCGTGGTGCTGGCCTATCCGCTGCTGGCCTTTTCGCCGGTCCATGCCGACGGGCTGGGTGCGACGGTGGGCAAGCCGACGGACAACGACGTCTGGATCACCATCGGCATCGGTGCGGGACTGGCCTTCCTGCTGATGCTGGGCAAGGGCCTGCTCGTGGCCCTCCTGGCGCCGCTCGCCGTGCTGGCCTCGGCCTGGTTCACCTCGCACTGGGTCGCCAAGCGGCTCGGCGGCTATACCGGCGACACGCTGGGCGCCGTGCAGCAGAAGGCGGAGGTCGTCTTCCTCGTGGTGGCGGCACTCTTCATCGGCAGCTAAGAAGGCGGCCGCTTAAAGGGTCCAGTGGAGGAACGGCATGGCGACAGGCGCCAAGATCACGGGAGCGGTCACGCGGTGGTGGTGGGTGCGGCACGCGCCGGTGCCCAATCCGGAACGCCGCTGCTACGGCCAGTCGGACATGGATTGCGACGTGAGCAACGACGCGCTGTTCCGTCACCAGGCGAAGCTGCTGCCCAGGGGCGCGGTCTGGTACGCCTCCAACCTGCTGCGGGCGCGCAAGACCGCCGAGCAGCTGGCCAAGGCCGGGGCGGAGATGGACACGCTCAACGTCGATCCCGACCTCGCCGAGCAGCATTTCGGCTCGTGGCAGGGGCTCACCTATGTCGAGATCGCCGAGAACCACGCCAACAATCATCTGTTCTGGCTGGGACCGCCGGAATTCCGGCCCGACGGCGGCGAGAGCTTCGTCGACCTGCGCGAGCGCACGGTGCGCAGCATCGACCGGCTGACCGCCGAGCATAAGGGCCGCGACATCGTGGCGACGGCGCATGGCGGCACGATCCGCGCGGCGCTGGCGCACGCCTTCGACCTGCATCCCGAGGCGGCGGTGCGCTTCGAGATCGACAATGTCTCGATCACGCTGATCGAGCATTTCGAGCAGGCCGATCCGGCTCATGCCTGGCGCGTGGCGTTCGTGAACTACATGCCGCGCGAAATCGTCCTCGCCCATGCCGGCGGGCCTGCGTGACGGGGGCGGCGAAGTCGACCGCGGAGCTGGCGGCCGAACAGGCCGCCCACTGGAACGGGCCGGGCGGGCAGAACTGGCTGAAGGCGCAGGCCCGCCTCGACCATCTGATGGCCGGGATCACGCGCGAAGCCCTGGCCCTGGCGAACGCGCAGCCCGGTGAAAAGGCGATCGACGTCGGCTGCGGCCCCGGCACCACGACGGCGGCGCTGGCCGCCTCGGTCGGGCCCGAGGGTCACGTGCTGGGCGTCGACATCTCGCGGGTGCTGATCGATGCGGCGGCGACGCGGCGGCTCTTCAATGCGACGTTCCTCGTGGCCGATGCCGGCGCGCATCCGTTCGAGGCAGCTTCCGCGAACCTGATCTTCTCGCGCTTCGGCGTGATGTTCTTCGGCGATCCGGTCGCCGCCTTCGCCAACCTGCGGCGTGCGCTCGTCCCGGCGGGGCGGCTCGCGTTCGTTTGCTGGCGGAGCGCGAAGGAGAATCCCTGGAGCCTCGCGCCGGTGAAAGCAGCCGCACCGTTCCTGCCGCCGCTACCGCGACCGGGACCGGAAGAGCCTGGCCAGTTTGCCTTCGGCGACCGCGCCCGCGTCGAGCGCATCCTGAGCGGGGCGGGCTTCGCCGGTCTCGCGATCGAGCCGCTCGACGTCGAGATCTGGATGGGCCGGGACCCGGCCGATGTCGTGGCCAATGCCGGCCGCTTCGGGCCGCTGGCCCGGCCGCTCGCCGAAGCCGATCCGGCCGCCGCCGCGCAGGCGAAGGCCGCGATCGTCGAGGCGATGGCGCCGCACGCCACGAAGGACGGCGTGTCGCTGCCCGGTGCCTGCTGGCTGGTCAGCGCCAGGCCCGGCTGATGGAACATATCTCCACATTCCCGCTGCCGCCGGTGACGCTCGTCCTGGGCGGCGCTCGCTCGGGCAAGAGCACCCATGCCGAGCGGCTGGTGACGGGTACCCTGCACGGCGGAGCCCCGCGGCCGGCCGTCTACATCGCCACCGCCGAGGCGGGCGACGTCGAGATGGCGACCCGGATCATGGCCCATCGCGCCCGGCGCGGCGTCGGCTGGACCACGATCGAGGAGCCGCTGAAGCTCGCCGACGTGCTGGAGCAGGAGGCCGCCCGGGGCCAGCCGATTCTGGTCGACTGCCTCACCCTCTGGCTCTCCAACCTCATGCATGCCGGCGAGGATATCGACCAGGCGACCGACGAACTGGTGCAGTCACTGGATGATCACAACCAGCCGGTGGTCTTCGTCAGCAACGAAGTGGGCCTCGGCATCGTGCCCGACACGCCGCTCGGCCGCAGCTTCCGGGACGCGATGGGCCGGCTGAATATGCGTATTGCCGAGCGCGCCGACCGGGTGATCCTGATGGCCGCTGGACTCCCCCTGGTGATGAAGGACCGGCCGGCCCGGCCGCGCTGAGGCGCCTCAACCCGGCGGCAAAACGTGGTATGGTTCGGCTCTCGTGACCATCCAGGCGCTCCCCCGGCGTCGGTCGCCAGCCACACGGAGCATAAAATGAAGCTCGATCGCCGAACCGTCCTCACGGGGACCGCGGCCGCGTTCGCCGCGCCGTTCCTGACCTCAATGCCGGCCCGCGCCGACGCCAAGCGCCAGTCACTGGTCGATTCCTGCCTCGCCACCGCCCGGAAGATCCTGGGCGGTCCAGACTTCCCCGACGCCGCCGGACAGATGGTCAATGCGCGCGGCGTCCTGATCATTCCCGAACTCGTCCAGGGCGGGTTCATCTTCGGCGCCGCCGGCGGTCGCGGTGTCCTGCTGGGCCGCAGTTCGCCCAACAACTGGAGCTTCCCGGCCTTCTACCTCATGGGCTCCGGCAGCGTCGGCCTGCAGGTCGGCGGCAAGGTCTCCGAGATCGTGTTCATCATCCGGACCGAGAAGGGCCTGCAGGCGATCATCGACCACAAGTTCAAGTTCGGGGCGGAAGCGGGCGTGACCATGGTCGCGGTCGGCATCGGCCTCGAGGGCGCCACGACGGGCGCCGGC
>JBILYJ010000232.1:0-7680 GCA_044377795.1 Reyranella sp.
TTTCACCATGACCCATTCGGTGGGCATGCCCTCGGGCGTGAACACGCCGGGACTGGGCTTCATGTACAATGGCTGCATGGGCGTGTTCGACCCGCGGCCCGGCCGCGCCGGCTCGATCGCGCCCGGCAAGGCGCGCTTCAGCTCGGTCGTGCCGTCCATCATCTTCAAGGACGGCAAGCCGCACCTGATCATCGGTGCGCCCGGCGCCACGCAGATCGCCATGGGCGTGCTGCACGTCATCCTGAACGCGCTCGATTTCGGCATGACCATGGTCGAGGCGGTGAGCGCGCCGCGCTTCTCGGCGACCTCGGACGCGATCGACATCTCCAACCGCATCCAGGGCCGGGTCGAGCGCGAGCTGCAGGCGCAGGGTTATCCGGTCGTCCGCAGTCCCTATGGCTTCGGCTTCGCCGCCGTCCACGGCATCCGCATCCACGAGGACGGTCTCGATGGCGGCGCCGACCCCGGCCATGACGGGGTGGTGATCGCGGTTTAGCTATAGAGCGGGCAGGTCCGGCGGCGGACGGCGGGCCCTAGTCGCCTGCTCGAAGGCGTAGGCGAACCGCAGAAGCGTGGCCTCGCTCCAGGCCCGGCCGGTGAAGGTGAGGCCGAGCGGATAGTCGGGCGTTTCGGTGGCACCGACGCCCGAGATCAAGCCGGCCGGCACCTGAACGCTGGGATAGCCGGGCTTGGCAGCAACCGCGGCGCCACTCGCGCCCGGGAACACGACAGCATCCAGCCGGTGCCGTCTCATATAGGTGTCGATGCCGCGTTCGGCGGCCGCCAGGTCCATGGCGCGCGCGGACTTGTATTCCGGCTCCGACAGGTCGCCCCGGGTGGCCTCCGATGCCAGGAACAGGTCCTGCCCATAGCGCAGCGCCTTGGCGGCATTTTCCGCGTTGAAGGCGACGATGTCGGCCATCGTCTTCATCTGCGTGCCGGTCGCCCAGTCGCGCAGGTAGAGGTTGAGGTCGCGCTTCAGCTCATAGAGGAAGACGAGGGACGCGCTGCCGGCCGTCCCCTTGAGAGGGCTGAACGGATTGCGGTTGAGCACCGTCATGGTCGTGCCGGGGCCGCCGATCCAGGCGATCGCCGGAAGGGCGGCGCGCACGACCGTGGCGCCGAGATCTTCAAGCGCCGTTATCGCCTGCGCCATCACCTGCTTCGCGCGCGACGAAAGCGGCCCGTAGAACGGATCGTTCAGCGGATCTTCCGGATCACTGGGCACACCGATGCGCGCCCCCTTCAGCCCGTCCTTGTCGAGCCCGGCGGTGTAGTCCTCCGGCCGCTGCAGGAGGTGCGTCGCCGGATCGTCCGGGTCGCGCGCCGCCAGCACGTTCAGCAGGATCGCCGAATCGCGCACGGTGCGGGTGAGGGGACCGGCCGTATCCTGGCTGTGCGAGATCGGGATGATGCCACTGCGGCTGATCAGGCCGACTGTCGGCTTCACGGTGACGAGGCCGTTCTGGGTGGCGGGGCTGAGCAGCGAGCCCGAGGTCTCGGTGCCGATTGCCGCCGCGCACAGGCCGGCCGCGACCGCCACGGCAGAACCGGCGCTCGAGCCGCCGGGCAGCACGACCGGCGCGTGGTCGTCCATGAGTTTGGGCGAGTAGGGGTTCCGGACATAACCGGCGATCGAGCTGTAGCCCGAGGGCATGCCAATCGCGAGGACGTTGGCGAATTCGGTGAGATTGGCCTTGCCGAGGACTACCGCGCCGGCGTCGCGCAGCTTCCTCGTCACGAACGCGTCGTCCCGGGCATGAGCGCTAGCCAGCGCCAACGAGCCCGCCGTCGTGGGTTGGCGATCGCCGGTGGCGATATTGTCCTTCAGCAGGATCAGCAGGCCGGCGAGCGGGCGGCTAGGCGAGGGCTTCTCGGTGTCGAGGGTGGCGGCAATGGTCAGCGCATCGGGGTTTGTGACGCGTACCGAGTTCAGGCCCGGCCCCTGACGGTCATAGGCCTCGATGCGGGAAAGATAGGCACGTGTCAGGTCCGTGGCCGTGACATGCCCCTGCGCCAGGGCCTCCTGCAGCTTCGACAGCGAGGCATCCTCGACCTGCATCTTTCCTGGTTCCGTCACGTCACTCACCCATTATTTCACCGCCAAGATGGGCTGGCCGCGCATCTTTACACAACGAGAAGGACCGAAGCGCGCCGGTTGCACAGTTCGCCACGCGACCGGCGTCCATTGCATGCCGCCTGTAGCGCCCTAAACTCCGTCAAAAGCGGAGGAAACAACAATGGGCATCGGACGGCGCCGAGTCGTGGCGGCCGGCATGGCACTCGCGGCCTCGACGGCCGGGGCGAGAGCCCAGGGCGCCTATCCGGACCGGTCCATCCGCCTGGTCATCGGCTTCACGCCCGGCGGGCCGACCGACATCGCCGGCCGGCTCCTGGCGCAGCGGCTGAGCGAAATCCTCGGTCAGCAGGTGGTGGTCGACAACAAGCCCGGCGTCGCGGGCAACATCGCCTCTCAGATCGTGGCCGATGCCAAGCCCGACGGATACACGCTGCTGGTCGGCACATCGATCATGGGCATCGTGCCGGCGCTCTACGACAAGCTGCCCTATGACCCGATCAAGGGCCTGGAAGCGGTGGCCCACTTCACGACCGTTCCCATGATCGTCGTGGCGCCAGCCGGCGGGATCGGCTCGATCGAGGAACTGGTCGCGGCGCTGCGCAAGGAGCCCGGCAAGCTTTCCTATCCGTCGCCGGGCAATGGCAGCCTGATCCACATGGGCAGCCTCCTGCTGGCCCAGCGTGCCGGCGGCGATGCATTGCACGTGCCCTACAAGGGCTCGGCACCGGCCATGCAGGACACGCTGGCGGGGCGGCACGCCTTCCAGATCGATACCCTGGGCAGCAGCAAGGGGTTCGTCGATGCCGGACGCCTGAAGATCCTGGCCGTCTGCGACACCAAACGGGCGGCCTCGATGCCCGACGTGCCGACGGTGCAGGAGCGGACTGGCATCGCGATCGAGGTCGTCACCTGGAATCTGATCTTCGCGCCGGCCGGCACGCCCCGGCCGATCGTCGACCGATTGAACGCCGCGATAAACCAGGCCGTCCGGACTCCCGAGGTGATGGAGAAGGCGAACGCCGTGGGCATCGGCCTCGTCGAATCGACACCGGCCTCGTCGAAGAAATTCTACGAGGATCAGATGACGATGTGGGCGCCGATCGTGAAAGCCTCGGGCGCAAAAGTTGAATAGGGGGAAACGATGAAGTTCACACGACGGGGCGCGCTCGCCGCATTCGCAGCGACTGCACTGGCAACGCCTGCCGCGGCGCAGACCTATCCCGACAAGCCGATCCGGATGATCATCGCCTTCGCCGCCGGCGGCCCGACCGATGTCGTGGGCCGCCTGCTGGCGCCGCGCGTCTCGGAGATCCTCGGTCAGCAGGTGGTGGTCGAGAACAAGCCCGGCGCGACCGGCAACATCGGCACCGCCATGGTCGCCGACGCCAGGCCGGACGGCTACACGATCCTGTTCAGCGCCTCGACCATGGCCATGGCGCCGGCGCTCTACGGCAAAGCGCTGGGCTACGACCCGGTGAACGGGCTGGCCGCCATCGCCTATGTCGCCAGCGTGCCGCTGATCCTGCTGGCGCCGATGGACGGCGCGAAGACGACGCCGGAACTCGTCGGCATGCTGCGCAAGGACCCGGGCAAGTATTCCTACGCCTCATCCGGCAATGGCGGGATGATCCATCTCGCCAGCTACCTGTTCGCCACCCGCGCCGGCGGCGATGCCCTGCACGTGCCTTATCGCGGCTCGGCGCCCGGCATGGTCGACATGATCGCCGGCCGGCACGGTTTTCAGATCGACACGCTGCAGTCGAGCAAGGGCTTCATCGACGGCGGCAAGGTTCGCGTGCTGGGCGTCGCCGCCGACCAGCGCCTGAAGCAGCTTCCCGACGTGCCGACGATCAAGGAGTCCGTGGGCTTCGATTACGCCATCAACACCTGGTACGCGGTCTATGCGCCGGCAAAGACGCCGCGGCCGATCATCGACAGGCTGAACGCCGCCTTCAACCAGGCGCTCAAGCAGCCCGACATGGTGAAGAAGGCCGACGAACTCGCGATCGAGCTGGTCCAGTCGACGCCCGAGCAGGCCAAGAAATTCTACGACGATCAGATGGCCTTCTGGGATCCCATCATCAAGCAATCGGGCGCCAAGGCGGAGTGACAATCCGTGGTAGAGAGTGCCGAGTAACGGAGAATGTAATGATCAAGTTCTATTACAACATGGCGCCGAACCCGATGAAGGTGGCGCTCTGCCTCGAAGAGATGGGCCTGCCGTACGAACTGGTGCCGGTCGACACCCGCAAGGGCGAGCAGCATTCGCCGGAATACCTGGCGATCAACCCCAATGCCAAGGTCCCGGCCATCGTCGATGGCGGCGAGACGGTGTTCGACAGCAACGCGATCCTGCTCTACCTCGCGGAGAAGACTGGCAAGTTCACGCCGCCCAAGCGGGGCGAAATGCTGTCCTGGTTGATGTTCGTGGCCTCGGGCATCGGCCCGTACTCCGGCCAGGCGGTTCACTTCCGCAATTTCGCGCCGGAACCCAAGGAATATGCCGTCAACCGCTACACGTTCGAGGCACAGCGCCACTGGGGCATCCTCGAGGCACGGCTCGGCAAGCACCCGTACATGTGCGGCGACACCTACAGCATCGTCGACATGGCGGTGTGGGGCTGGTCGCGCCTGATCCCCTTCGTGCTGGGGCCGAGGCGCCGAAGCAATTCCCCAACGTCCAGCGTCACCTCGCCGAAATCAGCGCGCGGCCGGCGGCGGTCCGTGCGCTCGCGCTGAAGGAGAAGCACGCGTTCAAGGCGGAGATGGACGAGGCGGCGAAGCTCGCGATGTTCCCGCACCTCAGCAAAAAGGTCGCCTGAGCCGCGAGCGCAGCTACATCATCCCCGGCGCGCCGAGGTCGGTGCCGTCGATCATGCGGCTGTAGCGGAACGGCGTGGGATCGACGATCGGCGGGTCGCCGGCGATGAGGTCGGCGGCCAGCCGGCCCGCGCCGGGACCGATGCCGAAGCCGTGGCCGGTATAGCCGGTCGAGAGGAAAAGGCCGGGCAGGGGATCGACGGCGGAGATGACGGGTATGCCGTCGGGCGTCGAGTCGATCAGGCCGCCCCAGGCATGCGCCACCTTCAGCCCCTTCAGCGCCGGATAGTGATCGCCGAGGCGCGTCAGGCCGCGCTCGACCAGGACCGGATCGGCCGACGGATCGAGCGTGCGCTGGCGCTCGAAGGGCGATTCGAGGTCGAACGACCAGTTGGCGAAGGACTCCGGACCTTCGAGGAAGGAGCGTCCGATGCCGAAGGTGAGGCCGGCGCGGCGTTTCTTGAAGGTCGGCCAGAACTGCCGGGCGTAGAGCAGACCCTGAGGCGACAGTTCGACGAGCCCACGGCCGCCCAGTCCCACCGTATAGCCGCCATCGAGCCGGCGGCGGATCGAGACGTCGGGCATCGACAGGCCACCGCCGGTCACCTCGGGCGCCGCCACCGTGGCGAAGGAGGTCGAGCGCACGCTGGCCTGGGCCAGCCGCAGGTCGTGGCGGCGGCAGAAGAGGGAGCTCCAGGCGCCGCCGGCCAGCAGAACGGTCCGGGTGCGGATGATGCCGTGTTCCGTGATGACGCCCGCGACCCGGCCGCCTTCGATGTCGAGGCCGCGCGCGGCGCAGTTCTGGTGGAGCGTGGCGCCGTGCTTGCGGGCACCCTCGGCGAGCGCGGGACCGGCCAGGGACGGCTCGGCACGGCCGTCGGTCGGCGAATGGACGCCGCCGAGCCATTGGCCGGTGCTGCCGGGCGTGAGCTCCTTGGCCTCGGCGGCGCTCAGCACCCGGCTGTGCATCTGGTACTCGCGGGCGCGCAGGGTCCATTCCTCCCATTGCGCGAAATCGTCGGGGCGATCGGTGACATAGGTGAGGCCGGTGCGGCGAAAGCCGGTCTCGGCGCCCAGCTCGCGGGAAAGCTCACCCCAGATCTCCAGGCTCTTCATGGCCAGCGGCAGTTCGCGCAGGTCACGATGCTGCTGGCGGCACCAGCCCCAGTTCCGGCTGGTCTGCTCGCCGCCGATCACACCCTTCTCGATCAGCGCGACCTGGTGGCCCCGTTTCGCCAGCCAGTAGGCGGCGGTGCTTCCCGCGATGCCGGCGCCGATCACCACGATTTCTGCGGCGGGCGGGAGTGTCTGGTCGCTGGCGACGGGCTGGACGGGTGGGGACATCGGGTTCCTGGGGGCTGTACGCGCTGCGGAACAGTGTATCGCACGCTTTACGCGCCGGAACCCGGCGCGGTACCTTCCGGACCCTAAAAGGAGCCCCCAATGGACCTGACGTTCGGCAAGGAAGAACTCGCCTTCCAACAGGAAGTGCGCGACTGGCTGAAGGAGAACCTGACGCCCGAGATCATGGGTGAGATCAAGGTCGGCCGGAATGCCTACATGTCGAAGGAGCGCCTGGTCGACTGGCAGAAGCGGCTGGCCAGGAAGGGCTGGCTGTGTACCGGCTGGCCCAAGGAATTCGGCGGCCCGGGCTTCACGACGACCCAGAAGTACATCTTCGAGATGGAGATGGCGAAGGCCGGCGCCCCCGGCACCTCGCCGTTCGGCCCCAAGATGTGTGCGCCGGTGATCATGAAGTACGGCTCGGCCGAGCAGAAGGCGCGCCACCTGCCGCCGATGCTGAACTCCGACCTGATCTGGTGCCAGGGCTATTCCGAGCCGGGCTCGGGTTCGGACCTCGCGAGCCTGCGCACCAAGGCGGTGCGCGAAGGCGACTTCTACATCGTCAACGGCCAGAAGACCTGGACGACCCTGGCGCAGACCGCGGACTGGATCTTCTGCCTGGTACGCACCTCGAACGAGGGCAAGCCGCAGGAGGGCATTTCCTTCCTGCTGATCGACATGAAGACGCCGGGCATCTCGGTCGAGCCGATCATCACCGCCGACGGCAACCGCGCCGGCACGCAGGAAGTGAACTCGGTGTTCCTCACCGATGTGAAGGTGCCGGTCGAGAACCGGGTCGGCGAGGAGAACAAGGGCTGGACCTACGCCAAGTACCTGCTGGAGTTCGAGCGCGGCGGCAATCCCTACAGCCCGCGCCTGCGCTCGGGCTTCGAGCGCCTGAAGCGGCTCGCGCAGTCGATGCCGGAAGGCGAGGACTCGATCATGGCCGACGCTGCGTGGCGCGAGAAGCTCGCGCGCATGGACATCGAAATCTCCGGCCTCGAGATGTTCGAGCAGGAGTTCTATTCCAAGCTGGCGTCGGGCCAGAATCCGGGCCCGCTCTCGTCGATGATCAAGCTGCGCGGCACCGAAGTGATGCAGCAGGTCCAGGAATACGCGGTCGAGGCCGCCGGCTACTATAGCCAGCCGTTCCCCGAACAGCGCGCCTGGAACGCCAATGTCGAGCCGATCGGCCCCGAGGGCGCCGACGTGCTGGCGCCGCGCTACTTCAACGGCCGCAAGATGACGATCTACGGCGGCTCGTCGGAAGTGCAGCGTGGGATCATGTCGAAGGTGATGCTGGGGCTTTAGTGGTTGTCGTCCTGAGCGAAGCGAAGGACCTCACCGAACGAACACAGTACCCTGTCGAAGCGTCAGATCCTTCGCTTCGCTCAGGATGACAAGATAGGGCAACGAAATGCGTCTGGCCTTCAACG
>JBILYJ010000306.1:0-6290 GCA_044377795.1 Reyranella sp.
TGACCCCTCCGTCGCTCACGCGCCACCTCCCCATTTGAATGGGGAGGCCATGAAGTTTCCCCGCCTCCCCATTCAAATGGGGAGGTGCCCCGAAGGGGCGGAGGGGTCAGGAGAGAAACCATGCGTCTGGCCTTCAACGAATCAGAACTGGCCTTCCAGCAGGAAGTGCGCGACTGGATCAGCGCCAACATGCCGCCGGAAGTGGCGGAGGAGAGCCGCCGCAGCCGCAGCAGCCACGTCTCCAAGGAGCGGCTGCTGCAGTGGCAGAAGAAGCTGGCCGGCAAGGGCTGGCTCTGCCCCAACTGGCCGAAGGAATACGGCGGAACGGGCTGGACCTCGACGCAGAAGTTCATCTTCGAAATGGAGATGGCGCGCGCCGATTCGCCCTACCTCTCGTCGTTCAGCATCAAGATGGTGGCGCCCGTGCTGATGAAGTTCGGCAGCGACGCTCAGAAGAAGCGCTTCCTGCCGAAGATCGCCGCCGCGGAGGAGCTGTGGTGCCAGGGATACTCCGAGCCGGGCTCGGGCTCCGACCTCGCGAGCCTGCGCACCAAGGCCGAGCGCCAGGGCGACCACTATGTCGTGAACGGCCAGAAGATCTGGACGACCAACGCGCACTTCGCCGACTGGATCTTCTGCCTCGTGCGCACCTCCAACGAGGGCAAGCGCCAGGAGGGCATTTCCTTCCTGCTGATCGACATGAAGTCGCCGGGCATCACGCTCGACCCGATCTATCTGGTCGACGGCACGCGCACGCCGATGCGTCACGAGGTCAACCAGGTCTTCTTCACGGACGTGAAGGTTCCGGTCGAGAACCTGGTCGGCGAGGAGAACAAGGGCTGGACCTACGCCAAGTTCCTGCTCGAGTTCGAGCGTGGCGGCCAGGCCTTCGGGCCGCGGCTGCGCAAGGCCTTCCGCCATCTCCAGACGCTGTCCAAGACCCAGATGAACCAGGGCGATTCGCTATCGGCCGATCCGCAGTGGCGCGAGAAGATGGCGGCTGTCGAGATGGAGATCGACGCCATCGAGATGAACGAGCTGATGTTCTACTCCAGCCTCAAGACCGGGGACGCGCCGGGCAACATGGGCTCGGTCGTGAAGATGCGCGGCACCGAGGTCGGCCAGAAGGTGACCGAACTGGCGGTCGAGGCGGTCGGCTGGTACGGCACGCCGTTCACCGAGCTGCGCAACTACGACAGCAACGTCGTTCCAGTGGGCGGCGAGTATGTCGACGACGTCTCGCCGCGCTACTTCAACACCCGCAAGACGACGATCTATGGCGGCTCGTCGGAAGTGCAGCGCAACGTGCTGGCCAAGGCGATGCTCGGCCTCTGAGTCGAGCCTCGGGTGAGCAGGCCGAAGAAGGCGATCTTCTACACGATCCTGGCGGCCATCGTCCTGGTCGCGCTGGAGATCGGCGCCTCGGCCTTCCTCTATGCCGTCAACAAGGACAGGATCGCCGCTCTGCCCGGGCCGCCGTCGGAGCCCGCGATCCTGCTGGCGCTGCGGACCGGGCTGAGCTGGCTGCTTCCGGGATCGTTTCCCGACCCGGCGACCTACCGGCGCATGACGCGGTCGCCGGCCGGCTTCTTCGCCGAGGATGCCGAACAGGGGTATCGCGCTACCCCCGGGCGATACATCTTCCGCTACAGCGGCATGCGCCAGGGAATGGTCGAGCATCTCGACGCCGTGGTGACGATCAACCCTGACGGAACGAGGTTCACCGGCAACGCGCCCGCCGATGCCGCACGCAGGATCTTCGTGCTGGGCGATTCCTACGTGTTCGGCGACGGCGTCAACGACCAGCAGACCTTCGCCTTCCTGCTGCAGACGGAGTTTCACGGTGCCTTCGTGGAGCTCCATGCGCTGGCCGGCTACTCCTGGGCCAACGCGCTGGTCACGATGCAGCGGATCAAGGACCGGATCCGGCCCGGTGACGTCGTCATCCTGGGTTATGCCCAGTACTACAAGGAACGCCATGTCGCCGCGCCCGCACGGCTGCGCAGCATCCGCGACTGGATGGCCTCTACCTTTCCCGAGGTCGAACTCGACCCGAAGGACAGAGTGATCCGGGCCCGCCTAGACGGGAGCGGTCGCCTGGCCCTCGACACGATCGCGATGCATTGCAAGTTCGATCCGGCCAATTGTGCCGGCCCGGAGCCCACGCCGGACTATGTGGACAGGGTGTCGAGCGAACTCCTGCGGGCGATTGCGGCGAGCACGCCTGAGAAGATCCATCTCCTGCACATGTTCGGCGCGAAGAACGATCCGGTGCTCCAGAAGCTGCCGGGCAATGTCGAGATCGTTGCCGCGACCCCGCAGGACTTCACCTATGTCATGCAGGACAACATCATGGGCCGCGACGATCACGGCGGGCCCTACTGGCACTACGCCATGTACTCCAAGTTGAAGCCGGTCATCGCCGCACGGCCATGACGCCCCCGCTGCGTGCCCGGACTTCCGGCGTCGCGAGGCAGGAGGCCAGCGCCTCGTAGCCCGGCGTGCCGGGATAGGGCGCGACGTGGAACGGTGGCGCGTGGTTGGCCGGACAGAAGAGCACCGTCTCGTCGGGGCCGAGCGCATCGAGATCGAGCATCGAACTGGAGCGCGTCATCACGAACAGTCGCGGCGCGCCGGGAGCGCGGCGGCGCAGATGGGCGATCAGCGCTTCCTGTGTGGCCTTATCGAGACCTTGCTCGATGAGATCGACGACGACGGGCGTCAGTGTTTCGAGGCCGTTGAGAAGGGCCCTGAGAGCCGGCGTGTCGGTCGCGCTGTCCTGGACGAGCAGGGCGACCGTCGGCTCGATCTTTGGCATCAGCGACGGATCGGCGGCGCGGTCGAGACCGAGAAAGACGCCGCCGATCTCCTCGGCGATGCGCATCGCCAGACGCGTCTTGCCGCTCCCCAGCGGGCCGGTGATGCAGGTGAGGGGGCGGATGTCGCGCAGCTCGAATGGTTCGCCGCCCCACGGCCAGGGGAGGTCGAAGGCGACGTGCAGCCCGGCCATCGGGGCCAGCGTGCGGGCGAGGTCGGATGCGCTCGGCGCGCCGCCGCGGGCGAGGTCGGCGCGCAGGGCACGCACGCCGTCCAGCGCCGCCACCACCTCGCCCAGCTGCGCCTCGAGAGACGCCTGGTGGGCGGCCAACGCCGGTTCGAGGCCGCTTGCATCGCCTTTCAGGATGCGCGCCACCTGCGCCAGGCTGAAACCCATCGCCCGCAGGGCGACGATCTCCGCGGCGCGCTCCAGGTCCGCCGGCCCGTAGGCCCGCCAGCCTGCGTCCGAACGTACCGGCGCGAGCAGGCCGCGCTGCTCGTAGAGGCGCAGCGCCTTGGTCGAGATGCCGAGACGCCGGGCGGCGTCTGATGCGTTCAGGAATCTGTCCACGATCGACCTCGTTGCGTGTTGATCGCTGGCCTTATGAGGGCGGCCCCAGGGGCCGGGTCAAGACGCTTTTCCAGGCACGGTCATTCCTTCGTCACCGCAGGACGGCGTAGTCTCACTGCCGGATAACGGAGGGAACCGCATGGACTACCGCAATCTCGGAAGAGCCGGCCTGAAAGTCTCGGAGATCTGCCTGGGTACCATGACCTTCGGCAACGGCGCCGACCAGGAGGGCGCCACGACGATGGTGAACGCCGCACTCGACGCGGGCGTCACCTTCTTCGACACCGCCAATTCCTATGTCGGGGGTACGTCGGAGACGATGCTGGGCGTGGCGCTGAAGGGCCGGCGCGAGGACGCCGTCATCGCCTCCAAGTTCTTCAATCCGATGGGCCACCGGCCCAACGATTCGGGCATGTCACGGCTGCACATCAAGCAGCAGATCGAAGGTTCGCTGAAGCGGCTGCAGACCGACTACATCGATATCTACTACATCCATCACGTCGACCATCAGACGCCGCTCGAGGAGATGCTGCGCGCGCTCGACGATCTCGTGCGCGACGGCAAGATCCTCTACACGGCCTGCTCGAACTTCGAGGCGTGGCGCCTGATGGAGGCGCTCTGGATCAGCGACAAGAGGGGCTGGGAGCGCTTCGCGGCCTACCAGCCTCAATACAGCCTCGTGGTGCGCGACATCGATGAGGAGATCGTGCCGGCGCTGCAGCTCAAGGGACTGGGCTGCGTGGCCTGGTCACCGCTCGGCAGCGGCTATCTTGCGGGCAAGTACGCGCCGGGCACCCTCGAGGTGCAGGGCAGCCGCTCCGCCGAGGGTTGGGGTTTCCAGAGCAAATTCTTCGCGCCCAATCACGGCGAGATCCTGCAGACGCTGCTCGACACGGCGAAGGCGCTGGGCAAGCCCCCGGCCGAGGTGGCGCTGCGCTGGGTAATGGACCAGCCCTTCATGACCAGCGCCATCGTCGGCGCCCGGAATGCCGAGCAACTCGGAGAGACGCTGAAGGCGGGCGGCTGGCGCCTTCCGGCAGACGCGCTGGCAAAGTTGAATGGGATTTCCGCACGGCCGCACAGGTATCCGCGCGCCTTCGAGGACCCGATGCCGCAGCGTCGCGAGAGCGCGCTGAAGATGCCGGGCCGAAAGTCGGACCAGTGACCTGATACTAGCAACGCGGCGGGGAACGATCGAGGTCAGCGCTCCCGCGAGCCCTCTCGCTGGCGCCCTGCGAGCGGCTCATTTCGTTCGTTGCGATACTGCACGTTGCTTACGTTCGGCCATAATGGCTTTGCCATCGTTTCCTCGATCGACCCTTACCGGGGTTCTTCGCCAGAATGACGACTGCCGCTTACGTCCACCTGACGAGGTATCAGGATAAGGAAGAACAAACGCTGCCGTCAACTTTGGTTGTGTTTTGCGTCAGTCTATTACAACCAAAAGTTTGTCCTTAACGCGACAGAGGCCACTGTCGGAGGTCGAGGGCCTCCCGGCCAGCGTCTGAACGTCCGGCACGTAGATCGGACGGTTGCCGGCGAAGCCGGCGGTCGAGACGAGACGGGCCTGTTTGTCGGATTCAGCCTGGGAATAGACGACGGTCACCCCATGGATCAGCGCGAACTCGTCGGGCCAGACAAGGCGCAGGACCGTAACGGGGCGGGATCGCTCGTCACGGGCAAGCCAGCGTTCGACGCGGGGCGGCGGGCCTGGCTTGCCGACGCCGCGATGGACGGCGCCGTCCAGCGTGATGCCGGTCTGGGTCATCTGCCCGAGCGGCAGCATCGTGTTGATCTGCTCGTCGTTCTGGCCGACCCAGATCTCCAGATGCGGCTGGTGGATCCACGAACCACCCGAAGGTGCGGCGGCGGGGACAGGATCGAAGACCTGTACGATCAGCGTGTTGCTGCCAACGCCGATCGTCCGGATCTCGGCCGCCAGGTCGGCCGCCGCGGGCTTGCCCCAGACAACGAAGCCATTGTCGCCGGCCGTCGTCATGCTGGGCACGCAATTGCCGAGCGCGGTGCCGGCCGGGATCGCGGCCTTGTCGGGCAGGCCCGGTGCCACCACCGGATAGGCCCCGACCGTGTCCGCATCGATGCGCGCCGCGAAGGTCTGCGGCGGCTTGGGCCAGGACGGACAACCGATGCCGAGATCGCGCCGGGTGCTGTCCTTGGCCAACGCGCGCACCAGCCGTGTCCGGTAGTCGATGTCGGTCAGCGTACCGATCTGTTCCGAGCCATTGTGGTAGCTGCAGTCCTGTTCGGTCAGGGCGCGGAAGGGCGCCAGCGAATAGGTGACATCCATCGACCAGCGCCAGGCCGAGCCGCCATACTGGTGATGCACGAGGCGGTTGGGGCCGACCTCGACCTCGTCCTCGCCGACGCCCGACGAGCCATAACCGTCGTTGCAGAGCTGCAGGACCTGCTTCGGCGTCGCCTTGCCGTCCAGCAGCCAGTATTCGACGCCGCCGTCCCGCGCGTTGCCATTGATGCAGCCTTGGTCCTGTTCCTTGGGCTTGTCGGCGAGGCCGAGGCGGACCTCGACGACGGCAAGCGACGTCCCTGCCGGCGACTTGCCAGCATCATGAGTCTTCTCGACCTTGCAGGTCGTGCGTATCCCGCAGATCGAGGCGGTCTGTGAAGCATCGGGTGCTGCAAGCGCAGCCAGGGGAAGCAGTGCCAGGCAGGCCGCGAGGAGCAGGGGCTTCATGGCGATCAGCCAGCCAGCACGGACTCGCCCACGATCTGGGTCCGGTGCATCAGCCGGCGCAGGCTCTCGTCGAAGGCATCGCGGCGATGCATGACGCAGCGATTGTCCCACATCACCAGATCGCCGGCGCGCCACTTCTGGTACCAGGCGAACTTCTCCTGCGTGGCATGCGCCCAGATCGCGTCGAGC